>JBOHTE010000226.1:0-8620 GCA_050733555.1 Gemmatimonadaceae bacterium
CCGCACCGGTGCGCACTATGTCAGCGTGGAACTGGCGCTCAGAAATTCCGCGGCGGACACTCTCACGCTGGGCTATGTCACCAGCGCGCTCGCCGTCGCCGATACCAGCGGACGGCTGCTCGCGCTCACCGGCCGCGCCCTTGGCATGCAGCCCATTCCCGGAACTCAGTTCGATGCCGGCATCACGCTTGCCCCACAAGGGCGCGACAGCGTGCTCCTCGACTTTCAATGGGAGTCGAGCAACGCGCCCCCTGTCATCCCCGCCGGCCTCCGCGTGATCGTGAGTCAGGTGCTGCCGGGCACGCCGCGCCAGATGCAGGTGTGTCCACAGTGGCAGCTGGAATTTCACAGCCTCGCCGAGGGTGAGGCGGCTACCGGCAGCAGGGCGGTAGCAGCCGGCATCGCCGTGGGTGCCGCGTCGGCCGCGACGTCCGCCGGTGGATCACGCACGATAGCGGTTCCCGCCGGCAGCTCGGACAATTCGCGACAGGGAATCATGAACGCTGCCAGGGGAATGCTGCAGATCATTCCGAAGAAGCCCTGAGCCCGGGCGGGCCCAGTGCGTCATCGTACCCCTTGATGCGGTACACCAGCGCGGATCCCGCCCAGCTCACCGCGAACACGATGATGATCAGGTAGCCAATACTGCCAAAGTTTCCATTCAGCATGTCCACCGCGCGCCAGAAGGGCCCGTCGAGCGCGAAGTGGTCGCCGATCAGTCCCAGTGCTTCGATACCGCCAACCAGCAGCGCCACCACCACCGACACGAACGTGATCGTGAGATTGTAGTACAGCTTGCGAATCGGCTTCGTGAATGCCCAGCCGTACGCGCCAACCATGAGAATGCTGTCCGTCGTGTCCAGCAGGCACATGCCCGCCGTGAACAGCGCGGGAAAAACCAGAATGGACCAGATCGGCGTCCCTTTCGATGCTTCGGCGGCGGACATGCCGAGCAGGCCAATCTCGGTGGCCGTGTCAAAGCCAAGGCCGAAGAGCAGACCGAGCGGGTACATGTGCCAGCCCGTCCGCACCATGCCGAACAGCGGGCGGAAGAGACGGGCGATGAAGCCACGTCCCGCGAGCAGCGTGTCCAGATCCTCGGCCACGAACGTGCCGCCGGTGCGCACCCGGTGGAAGGTGCGCCACACCGCGACGAGGATGAACAGGTTCATCACGGCAAGGGCCAGGAGAAACGCGGCCGACACGCTCATGCCGATGACGCCGCCCACGCGGTGCAGCATGGCGAAGCGGGATTGCATGGCGGTGGCGGTGACGGCTATCGCCACCGATGCGAGGACGACGACGGTCGAGTGGCCGAGCGAAAAGAAGAGCCCCACCGTGAGCGGCCGCGCGTCTCCCTGCATGAGCTTGCGCGTCACATTGTCGATCGCCGCGATGTGATCGGCGTCTATGGCATGGCGCAGGCCGAAGCCGTACGCCAGGAGCGCCGCCCCCAGCAGCAGCGGATAGGCATGAAACGCGATGAGCGCCCAGCCCCACGCCGCGAGGTTCGCGGCGAGGAGCACGGCGTAGATGCCAGTGATGCGACGGCGAACGGATGGTGCGATCGTGACCATGACGTGGGCAGGCTGGAAAACCGGATGAATGATAACCAGCGCGCCACCGGGGATTCGCTCCGTCGTCTGCTGCGGTTTCCCTGGTGGGGGTTCTTTCCGTTCGGCGCGACGGCGGTATCTTCGGGGAACCAGGAGACCTTTCCGTGACGGAGCCCAAACACACGGCTGCGGCACCACCCACCGACATGTGGGAAGACGATGCATGGGACGATCTGCTCTCCGCCATTGGCGAGCAGATGGTCGTTCCCATCATTGGCCCTGATCTGATTCTGGTTGGCACGGATGGCGCCCGCGAACCGCTCGAGCACGTCGTTGCCCGCACGCTCGGCGAGCGGCTGCCATGGCCACAGGGTTTCTCCGCACCGCCCCCCGCATTGAACGACGTCGCCTCCGCGTTCATCCGGCTCTCGCCTGATCCGGAGCGCCAGCGCAAGATCATCACGCGTGAGATCGGCCGGATCCTCGGCGAAGCTGATTTTGGCACGCCCGAGCCACTGCGCAAGCTCGCCGAGATCACACCGCTCCGACTGTTCGTCAATCTGACGTTCGATGACCTGCTGGAGCGCGCACTCATGGACGTGCGCTACAGCGGCGTGCCGAACGACCTGCAGTTCCGCTCGCACGTGTACTCCACGAATCAGGCGAACGACATCGAGCTCACGCCGGCGGCCATGGGCATGACGCGCGTGTACAACCTGCTCGGCCGCGTGTCACCCGGGCGTCCGTACGTGCTCACCGAAGAGGATCTGCTCGAGCACATCCGCTACTTCCAGGGCGAGTCCACGCGGCCGACGAATCTGTTCGAGACACTCAATCGCAGCAATCTGCTTTTTCTGGGCGAAGGGTACTCCGACTGGCTCGCGCGCTTCTTCATTCGGGCAACGAAGAACGCGCCGCTCTCCTGGCAGCGCACGGTGCGCGAGTTCGTCGCCGATGAGCGTGCCGGGAGCGATGCGGGACTTGTGGGATTCCTGCGCCGGTTCAGCCGGGCGACGCAGATCTTTCCCGGCAGCGCGGTAGCGTTCGTGGACGAGCTGCACCAGCGCTGGCAGGCGCAGGATCGTCCCGTGCGCGCGACACGCCAGTGGCGCCAGCCGCCGCCAGGCGCCGTGTTCCTGAGCTACACGCGCTCCGACGTCGCCGCCGCACGCAGCTTCAGGCAGGCACTCGAAGCGCAGGGCGTGATCACCTGGTTCGACGAGGACCAGCTCGAGAGCGGCGATCCGTGGCTCGAACGCATCGAGTCCTACATCAAGTCCGATGCACTGCTGTTCGTGCCGATCCTCTCGGAGGCCACCGAGTCGCGCGCGCAGGGGAAGTTCCGGCGCGAATGGGCGTGCGCGCTCGACCGCAACAAGGATCACACGGGGAGCGGAATCCCGTTCATCGTTCCGATCGGCCTCAAGGGGACATCGTTTCGCCGGGTGCCGCCGGTATTTCGCGAGGCGGACATCAAGGAGCACGATGGCGGCGCCGGCACGGAGCGCACGGTGCGGCAGATCGCGGAATGGGTCGCCATGCTGCGCGAGGACGGCGCGTGATAACCCGTCGCGACAGCGCTGCACTGGATCAGGCGCCGGTGGTGGACGACGACAATCCGTGGCCCGGACTGCTGGCGTTTCGCGAAGCGAACCGGCACTTCTTTTTCGGCCGCACGCTCGAGCTGGATGATCTCTTCCGCCGCGTGCGGCGCGAGACGCTCACCGTGCTGTACGCGCAGTCCGGGCTCGGCAAGACGTCGCTGCTGCAGGCCGGTCTTTTCCCACGGCTCCGCGAGGAAGGATTTCTTCCCGTCCCCATCCGCCTCGACTATGGAGACGATGAGCCCGGGTTGCGCGCCGACGCCGATCCGCCGGGGCGTCAGATCGCGCAGGCGATGGCGGCCGCCATTCAGGCGCAGCAGCTCACCGGTGCGTCGGACCCGCTCGCGGCGCGCGGACCGTGGGAATATCTGCACGACGTGGCGTTCGACCTGCCCGACGAGACGGGCAGCCTGCTCATTCCGGTGCTCGTGTTCGATCAGCTCGAGGAGCTGTTCACGCTGGCATCGTCACGGCGTGACAACGGGCGCTTCGCGGCGCGCACGGTGGAATTGCTCGGGGATCTCATTGAGAATCGTCCGCCGCGCGCGCTCGAGCGTGCCATGCGCGACGATCCCGCGCTCGTGGATCGCTTCGCGTTCGCGCATCCGGGCTATCGCGTGCTGCTCAGTTTGCGCGAGGACTACCTGCCGCACCTGCACGCGCTTCGTAGCGACATTCCGTCCATCGTGCTCAACAACGTGCGGCTCATGCGCTTCGATCACCGTCAGGCGCTGGACGTCGTCGAGCGCCCCGGCGCGGCGCGCCATCTGGCCACGACGGATGTGGCGCAGGCCATCGTGCGCACCGTGGCGGGGCAGGATGCGCAGTCCGGGGAGATTGGCGGTGCGCGCACCGAGGTGGATCCGTCGCTGCTGAGCCTCTTCTGCCGCCAGCTCAACGAGCTGCGCCTCCGGCGCGGCGAAGCGGCGATTTCACTGGAGCTGGTGACGAGCAGCCAGGAGTCGGTGCTGCACGACTTCTACGTGGACTCGTTCCGCGATCTGGGCACGCCGAAGGAAGGGGGCGTAAAGGCGTTCGTCGAGGACTTCCTGCTCACGCAGAAGGGGTATCGCGACCGGCTGAGCGTCGAACGCGCCAATGAGATTCTCGTCGATCGGTATCACGGCACGCCGGACGAGCTGAACGCGCTGGTGGACAGGCGGCTGCTGCACGTGGAGGAACGCGGCAAGACACCGCAGATCGAGCTGACGCACGATGTGCTGGCGCCTATCGCGATGCACGAGCGCGCTGATCGCATGCACGCCGAAGAGTTGCGACAGGCGGAGGAGCGGCGCCTCGAGGGCATTCGCCGTGCAGAGCAGGAGGAGCAGCAGGCGAAAGATGCGGCGGCGGTCGCGGCCGCCGAGCTGCACCGGGCGCGACGCCAGCAGCGGGTGACGATGATGCTGCTGGGTTTCGCGTTGCTGGCCGCCGGTGTGGCAACCTGGATGGGATTCAATGCGAGGCGCGCCAACGCCAGTCTGCGCGTGTCCCGGAGCGCCGCGCTGTCCGCGAGCCGCAGCGCCGACAGCGCCGCGTCGCGCGCGCTCGTGGCCGAGAGCACCGCCGTCACGGAGCGCGAAGCGCAGACGGTGCTCACCGAGCAGGCAGGGGAAGCGCTCGTGCAGGCGAATACCGAGAAGACCCGATCCACCGCGATGCTGGGCGACTTCTGCACCTACGCGCTCAACGTCGTCAATCGCTTTGGTGATTCGACCAACAGCAACTCCGGGCTGCAACAGGCATACGACACGCTGCTCGAGCTCTCGGACGCATCGGTGGACCGCATGATCGAGCGGAGTCCGGGCGAAGTGTGTCCCCGTCAGCTTGACGCGCGCGTGGCCAGCATCCTGTCGAATCTCCTCAACGAGCTGAATGAGCGCGACGCATCCAAGGTGCACGGAAAGCACGCGCTGGCGGCGACGCTGCGGCTGCGTCCCTATGCGGATCCGGTCTCCCGGCACGTCGCCACGCTCAGTCTCGCCGATCTGACGCATGCGTTCTATTTCGATCGCGATTACCCGGATGCGGAAACGGCGGCGGCGGAAGCGATTCCGCTCGCGCGGTCCCTGAACCGCTCGGCCGATTCGCTCGCGTATGACCGCCTCGCACGGGTGTATCACTACGGCGCGCTGGCGCGGTGGCATCAGGGCAAGGTGAGGGAGGCGGATGATTGGATCCGGAGCGGGCTGGCTGCCGTTGACAGTGGGGTTCACGCGACGCATCAGAATCCGAGCGGCCTGTACTTCACGGAGTCGCAGCTCTGGCTGGACAAGGTTGACGTGGACACATCGCGGCACAACGTGGACAGCGCTCTGGTGTCCATGCGCAACGCGGTGAATTCGGCGCGGCGGCGGCACGAACTGCTGCCCCGCCTGAGCCAGTTGAAGTGGCTCGCCGACATGCACGGCTGGGATGCCGAGCTGGCGCGGTCGCTGCACCGATACGACGTCGCCGTGCATGGCTCGGACAGCAGCATCGCCGCCTGGCATACGCTCGTGGATGCGGGGCGCATGCGGGCCGACAGCACGTGGATCAGTGATGGCCTCAACGCCATCAGTGTGCAGCTCATCGGCAAGTCGCGCGCGCTGCTGGGCGCGAAGCGCAACGCGGAGGGACTCGCCACGGCGCACGCCGCCCAGGATTCGCTGGTGGCGCTCGTTCGCATTCGCGCGTCCGTGGACAATATGCACGCCATGGCCAGTATCGAGGACTCGCTCGCGAACATCTACCACGACGCCGGTCTGCCGGTGCAGGTAGACAGCGCATATGTGCGGGAGTATCTGCTGGATTCCACAGTGGCGTATCTGCCGTCGTCCGATTCGGCCGCGGCACTGCAGTATTACGGGGAACTGTTTCATCTGTCGGCGGACGCTGAACGGTGGGCGAAAAAGGACACGATCGGACAGGATTCAGCGCGTACGATCGCGATCCTCTTTCATGCCGCGGAGCGCCAGCGCCGCTATGCCGCGCAGCAGGTGATCGTGTCGCGACGGCTGCGCCAGTGGAACCTGCGGCGCGCGACCACCGCTGCCGATTCCCAGCGCATTGCTGAACAACAGGGGCGCGGCCTTGGCGCGGACCTGGGCACGCTGGCATGGTATGAACTCCTATCGGGAAACGCGGAGCAGGCTGTGGCGCACGCCGAGGAGGCGACCAGCCTGGCGCCGGCGGCGACATGGATCCTGGTCAATCGGTTCACAGCGCTGGTCATGAGTGGGCGGCGCGAGGAGGCAAAGCAGTTCTTTGTCGCGAATGCGAGCCGGTCAGTGGAGACCCCGCCGGTGCCGTTCCCCTGCGCGGTGCGACGCGACATGACGGAGCTGTTCGCGCGCGGGCAGGCGCCGCCCGAGCTCCGGGAGTTCGTCGCCGGTCTCGCCGCGCCGTCCGCATGCGAGAAACGGGCTGGGCCGTAAGGGGCAGCCCATGGGGCAGCCCATGGGGCAGCCCATGGGGCAGCCCCTTTGTGGCGCGCACGTAGCATAGGGGCAGCCCATGGGGCAGCCCCTGTCGGCTCAGGTCACCAGCGCTTCGGCCGCGCGTACTTCGTCGGCGACATCAGCGGTCGTTCCGACGCCGCTGCGAACGCGAAGCAACTGCAACCGCACGTTCTCCAGAGCTCCATTGAGCGTGCTACGCCGGGCCACGGCGTCGTCGCGCGCCTGCATGAGATCCTTCAGCAAGGCATCGTGGCGCGCGCGCTGCACGGGATTGCTTAGCTGCGCGCCGCCGTTGGCCTGCGCGATGGCCGCATCGAGCTCGCGCTGGCGCGCAATGAGCGCATGCACGGCGGTATCCAGACGCTCAATGCTCGATCGCGACGCACCGAGCTCGCGACGCAGTGCGGCAGGCAGGCCCGCGATCAACGTCATGAGTGATGACGCGCCGCCGCTGACTGGCGAGGCAGGGTGGCGAGGCTGGCCACCGCGTGCACCCAGTCGGAACAGCCAGCGGCCAAATGGACCACTCCAGAGCGCACAATTGAGCTGGTCAATCGCGGCGGCGCGACCGGAGTTCATCACGATGAGCGCCAGGCTCAGGCCGATCATCACGGAGCAACTGATGAGGATGATGGTGCCCGGCAGCGAAAGTCTGAATTCGTTCGGTCCAATGGGGACGCGCATTCGCTTGAACACCCACATCCAGCCCAGCAGGCCGTACAGGCCCCCGGCAATGATGGTGCGCCTCCGCCCGCGGAGCTGCTTCCGAAGGACGGGATCGGAGTTCTCCTGCTCGCGCGCCTCCAGACGTTCGGCGAGAATCGCGCGCATGCCGGCAATCGCGTCGCCATGCGAGAAGCCTCCGCGCAGCAGCATCCGGGCGCGGCCCGCCATCTGCGCGCCGATGCCGCAGATGATGGCGACACCGATGACCCAGGGAACGATGCGATCGGCGCTGGCAGTGCCAAATGAGTGCAGCGCGGCAAACATCGCGTCGAACAGAACGATGAGGACCACCGCGCGAAGAGCCTGCACCGCCTGGAGCTGGAACAATCGAAGGGCCGGCGCGATCTCCGGCCGCGACGCGCGCAGCGTGTCGAGCGTCGCCGCCATCTCCTCACCGGACTGAAAACGCTTCGCGGCGTCTTTCTCGAGACATCGGTCGATCACCGCACACAACGGCTGCGGCAGATCGGGACGCAGCGACGCCACCGCCGGCGGTGGCTGTGTGAGCTGCATCGCGAGCACGGTCGTCGCGCTCGCCGCGTCGAATGGCAGACGGCCCACTGCGGCGAAGAAGCCCACGATGCCCAAGGAATAGAGATCACTGCGACCGTCGAGCACCTCACCAGCGGCCTGCTCCGGACTCATGGCTTGCGGCGTACCCACCACCTGACCGACCTGGGTGAGCGATGCCGTCGACGCCTCAGTGGATCGCGCGATGCCGAAGTCGGTGACGAGTGCCCGTCCCGAGGCGCGTTCGATGAGGATGTTGTCGGGCTTGATGTCGCGGTGAATCACGCCCCGTCCGTGCGCGTAGGAGAGCGCCCAGGCGACTTCCTGCAGCAGGCGCGTGAGGTCCGATGGGCTCAGCGGGCCGGCACGCTGGACGCGCTGTGTGAGTGTCTCGCCGTCCACGAACCCCATGACGAAGCAGAGCAGCTCCGCGTGCTCCTCCACGGCGTGCACCGGCACGATGTTGGGGTGCGAGAACGCGGCCGCCGTGCGCGTCTCGCGCAGGAAGCGTTCGCGCAGCTCGTCGCGTGCCGCCAGTTCCGGCGGAAGAACCTTGATCGCCACCGGGCGCTGCAAGCGGAGGTCCTGCGCCAGGTACACGGCGCCCATGCCACCCTTGCCGAGCTCGCGCTCGATCGCGTAGCGTCCCGCCAGCGCAGATGCCAAAGTCTCGGACACGCCGCGAATCTACCAGCGGGCGCGACGCGCACCAGATCGGCAGACAGGGGCAGCCCATGGGGCAGCCTCTTTGTGGCGCCGACGCAGCACAGGGGCAGCCCATGGG
>JBOHTE010000227.1:0-1914 GCA_050733555.1 Gemmatimonadaceae bacterium
TGCACACATGGGCTCCCATGCATTGCGCCGGCTCGTGAAGATGTTCACCTTCGCCGACTCCGTGGGAGATGCGCGGATGGTGAGCTACTTCCTGTGGAGCACGGATGAGCTGCGGCGTTCTCTGTACTCGCCGGCGCTGGTTGCGGAAACCGGTGACGAAGTCACGGCCGCGCCGCTGCTGGAGAGCCTGGGCCGGATTCCGGGCGAACGTGATCCGCTCAACCGCATGCTCTACCTAGAGGCAAAGCACTTTCTGGCGGACCACAATCTGAACTACACTGACAAGATGGGCATGGCAGCGGGAGTCGAGGTTCGTGTGCCGCTGCTGGATCTCCAGCTCATCGATTTTGTCACGCGGATCCCGAGTGCGATGAAGCAGCGGGGCGGAGTGGGGAAGGCGATCTTCAAGAGAGCCATGGAGCCCGATCTTCCGCGCGACGTGATCTACCGACGCAAGAGCGGCTTCGGTGCGCCCCTGCGCCACTGGCTGCGGGGCGAGTTGCGCGAGCGCGTGGATGACACGCTGTCGCCAGAATCGCTGCGCGCGCGGGGCCTGTTCGATTCCGTGGCGGTGCAGCAGCTCATCGCGCTCGACCGCGCGGGACGCGTGGACGGCGCCTACACCATCTTCGCACTCATGTGCGTGGAACTCTGGTGCCGGGAATTCGTGGACCGCGTACCCGTTCCACGCGATGCAGCGTTCGCGACTACTTGACCGCTTCGATCAGCAGAAGCAATCCGTGTGTCCGTAGCACCCGCTGAATCAGCCATCGCGGCCAGAGGCGTTTCGCCGCTGCGAGCATGGCACTCCGGTGACGCTGCCCGACGGCACCCTGCAGCAGATCGCCGAAGGACAGCCTCGAGGTCGCGCTGACCAACGTGAACGCGGAACACATTGCCAACGCCTCGTCGCGATTGAAGGCCTTGGTGCCCGGGCTCTCCAGATGACGGGCGTAGATCTCAGTCAGCGAGCGTGCGGGATGTCCCGCGAGCAGCGCATATCGTATCCAGAGCAGATCTCCCACGATCGAGTGCGTGTGGTAGATCATGAGCCTGGCGATTCCGCCTGGCCTCAGCACCCGGTACACCTCGCGGATCGCGCGTCCAGTGTCGGGACTGTGGTGAAGAACTCCCCACGAGTATACGATGTCGAACGCGTCGTCCGTGAATGGAAGATTCTCTGCGTCACCCACCCGCAGGCGTGAATCATGGCCGAACTCACGCAACCGGCGACGCGTGTGCTCGATGGCGCGTGTGGTGAGGTCGATGCCGGTGAGCGACCTCGGCTTTGACCTGGCCCACTCGATGTGATCCGCTCCCATCCCTACGCCTATCTCGAGCACATCGCGCGCGGTACCATCTTCAAAGCGGGCAAAGCCCGCAATGTAGGGTTCGAGCGCGTAGCGCGTCGCACGCTGCGCTTCATACTGCTCGCGAGCGGTCTCACCAGTGGCATAGACTTCACCACAGGATTCCGAGTCCCAGAATTTCCGGACCCGCTGTTTCAACGCTTCCGCATCAGGCGGCGTGGTGGTAGCTGTCATGGATCGTTCGCTCCAAACATTGCATACTGCGCGCCCCGGCTCCACGCCAGTGCCCACTGACCGGCCCCACCTCCTCTGGATCAACCACTTCGCCGTCACCCCCTCTGACGGCGGCGGTACCCGCCACTTCGAGCTGGCCCGCGAGCTCACCCGCCGCAACTGGCGTGTCACCATCGCCGCATCGGACTTCCACCTCCATACGCGCGGCTACACCCGCCGGCCATCCGCCGCCGCCCGCGACCCGATCGCCGAGCAGATTGACGGTGTGGACTTCCTCTGGCTCTGGGCTGCACCGTACGATCGCAACGACTGGCGCCGTGCCCACAACTGGATTTCCTTCCAACGATCGCTCGCGCACTGGCACTTCAAC
>JBOHTE010000228.1:0-3669 GCA_050733555.1 Gemmatimonadaceae bacterium
CGGTACTGCGGGTCCGCTCTGCTCCCCCGCGCGAGTGGCTCGGTGCTCGTCCCACTTGCCGGGTTACGAGCGGCCAGCGACCGTCGCGAAACCGGCTAGCGGCTAGCGGCTAGCGGCTAGCGGCTACCGGCTACCGGCTACCGGCTACCGGCTACCGGCTACCGCTTCCAAACCAGCTACCGCTTCCAATGCATCCTCCCGGTACGTGATCCACCCCGCGCTCTCTTCGGCGACGAGTTCGACGTCGGTGCCGAGCGGGACCGTGAGGTTCGGGACCTCGTGGCCGGCGGGGAAATCGGCGATGACGGGCACGTCGAGGTCCGAGACCAGGTCGAGCAGAAAGTCCTCGAACTCATCTTCCTCGGAGCGGTCAATCGAGAGTTGGCCGAACACGACGCCCTTCACACCGCGGAGCAGACCCGAGTGGCGCAGGTGCACGAGGCGCTCGTCGAGCACGCTCATGGGGTCGCGCGTCTCCTCAAGAAAGAGAATCGCGCCGCGTGTATCCACCTCGTACGGCGTGCCGATGGTCTGCTGCACGAGCGAGAGGTTGCCGCCAATGAGGCGTCCCGTCGCGCGCCCGGGGCGCAGCACGCGGGCGAATCCCTTGCCGATTTTCGTGGCGGGGCGCGGCGTCGTGAGCGCGCTGATGAGCGATGCCATGGTCGGATCGCGCACGCTGGGGATCATGTCGTCCACTGTGGGGCCGTGGAAGACGCGCAACCCCGCACGTCGCATGAGCCAGAGGTGCAGTGCCGTGATGTCCGAGTAGCCGACGAAGGGCTTGGGGTTGCGGCGGAAAATCTCAGGCTCGAGATAGGGGAGCATGCGCACCGCGCCGTAGCCGCCGGTGCCACCGATGACCGCCTTGACGCGCGGGTCCAGCCAGACACCCATGAAGTTCTCGGCGCGGCGTTCGTCCTCGGTGCGCTTGAAGCGGCGGCCGAGCCCGATCTCGGGGTCGAGGATGACCGTGAAGCCGACGTGTTCGAGTGCTTTCACGCCGCGCACGAGCCAGCCGGGGCGGGGCGCGTAGGATGGCGCCACCACGCCGATCGCGTCACCCTTCGCGATGGCTCGCGGGCGCAGCAGCGGTGGTGGTGCTTCGCCCGGCTGGTCGATCATGCCTTGGATGGTAACGAGGCCGGCTTGTGACGGAAACGGGCCCGGATCATGGCGCTTCCCCGACGTGCGGCACAGGAGCACGGACCCGCTTCACCGAGGGTCCGTGCTCCTGTGCCGCTCGCCGGGGAATCACGGTCAAGGCGTCCGAGCGTAACCAGTTCTCAGCGCGATCGTTAGCCCGTCGGCGGCAGCGGTCCTGCTAACACGTGCCGCCGGCAGACGCTACATTCCTTACCCATGTCGGACGGCAATGCCAGCACATACTTCCGCAAGGGATTCGGGCTCAAGGTCCAGGGTACACTCGACGCGGACTACTCCGGGCGGCTCGTGGACCTGCTGCGCGAGAACGGGTACGCGCTCACGGCGGGGGGTACGACCGTACACCTCGCGCGCGAGTTCGGGTTCTGTTACGGGGTGGAGCGCGCGGTGGACTACGCCTATCAGACGCGCGCGAAGTTTCCCGGACGGCGCGTGGTGCTGGTCGGCGAGATCATCCACAACCCGCACGTGAACGCCAAGCTGCGCGCCATGGGCGTCGAAATTCTCATGCCGGGCGCGGACGGCTTCGACTATTCGCGCGTGGCCGCCGATGACGTCGTGCTCATTCCCGCGTTCGGCGTCACCATTCACGACTTCCAGACGCTGCGGGAGATTGGCTGCGTGCTGGTGGATACCACCTGCGGCTCCGTTCTCAACGTGTGGAAGCGTGTGGAGGGGTACGCGCGCGACGGCTACACGTCGCTCATTCACGGCAAGCACTATCACGAGGAGACGCGCGCGACGGCGTCACAGGCCATGAAGCACCCTGGCGGCGCCTTTCTCGCGGTGCGCGACATGGCGGAGGCGCGCCAGGTGTGCGACTACATCGAAGGGCGTGGCGATCGCGAGAGTTTCCTCGCGCGGTTCGCGCACGCGGCCTCGACCGGCTTCGATCCGGATGTACATCTCCGCCGCATTGGCGTGGCCAATCAGACCACCATGCTCGCGAGCGAATCGCTGGCCATTGCCGCCGAGGTGAGTCAGGCCATGGAGCGCGCGCACGGGGCGGCGTATCGCGCGGCGAACTTCCGCAGCTTCGACACCATCTGCAGCGCGACGCAGGAGCGACAGGATGCGGTGAAGGAGCTGCTGCGCGAGCCGCTGGACGCCATGGTGGTGATCGGCGGCTACAACTCGAGCAACACGATCTCGCTCGCCGCCATCTGCGCCGAGCATGTGACGACGTATCACGTGGAGGACGCGACGTGCCTGGATGGGGAGCGCGGCGTGATCCGTCACAAGCCCATCGGGCGGAGCGCGGAGATCGAGGTCGCGCACTGGCTGCCGGATCGCGGCGCGGTCCAGGTGGGCGTCACCGCGGGTGCGAGCACGCCGAACAACAAGATCGGCGACGCCATCGGGCGCATCTTCGCCACGCGCGGGACGGATCCCGCGACGCTGTTGTGAGCGACGCCACCGCACCCCCCGTCGGGTCGGCGGAGTTGAGCGCCGGGGGGGCACGGGTCGTGATCATCCCGGCGCTGGGCGGCAAGATCGCGTCGCTCGAATTCGGCGGACGGAAGTGGCTCTGGCAGAATCCGCACATCCCCTATCACGCACCGGAGGACGGCGCATCGTTCGCCGAGGCGGGCGACAGCGGCGGGTACGACGAGTGCTTTCCGACCATCGCGGCCTGCACGCTGCCAACGGGGATTGGTGCGTATGGCGGCACGCCGTTGCCGGATCATGGCGAGCTCTGGTCCCAGGCGACGACCTTTGTACTGGAGACGCGCCCCGACGGCATGTACGCCGAGAGCACGTGGCGCGGCGAGCGGCTGCCGTACCACTTCACGCGCGCGATCTTCGTGTCGAACGCGGGACAGGTGGAGATGCGCTACGCCGTCACGAATGACGGTGAGAAGCGGATGCCCTTCGTGTGGAGCGCGCACGCGCTGCTGCCGCTCACGAAGCAGACGCGGATCGTGCTCCCCACGAACGCGCGCACACGGGTGTGGTCGCAGTACGGGATCGAGCTGGGCGGACCGGGAGCGGAGCTGCGCTGGCCCAGAGTGGCGTCGGCCGGGAAGCTGCTCGATCTCTCGGTGCCGGAGGAGGTGGCGTCGCGCTTCGCGTGCATGCTGTTCGTGGATGCCACCACGGACCACGTGGCGATCGAGGAAGCGGACGCGCGACTCGAGGTGTACTTCGACCCGGCCCAGGTGCCCTGCGTCGGCCTGTGGGTGAACAAGGGCGAGTGGAGTCCCTTCCGGTACCGGAAGGCGTATCGCACGCTGGGCGTGGAGCCGTGCATCGGCGGCGCCGGCTCGCTATCCGATGCGATCGGCGCCTGGCGGAGTGCGGCGTGGCTGGAGGCGGGGCAGAGGCGGGAGTGGACGCTGACGTGGCGGGGGAGTGCCAGGAGCGAGGTGGAGGAGGCTGGAGCGGGGAAGTAGCCCGGGCGCCGCGCGCCGCTCACTCCACCGCGCCCGCCTCCTCGAGCATCGCAATCATCTTGTGCCGCGCCAGGTGCCGCGCCCAGCCGAGCGGCGTCGCGTGGTATTCCGC
>JBOHTE010000229.1:0-5624 GCA_050733555.1 Gemmatimonadaceae bacterium
TGGCAGTGGATGCGGTGTTCGATTCGGTGTCGGTCGCCAACACCGCGCGCGATCAACTCGCGAAGGTCGGCGTGATCTTCTGCTCGATGAGCGAGGCGATCCGCGAGCACGGCAAGCTGGTGCGCCAGTATCTCGGTTCGGTCGTGCCGCAGGGCGACAACTATTTCGCGGCGCTGAACTCGGCGGTGTTTTCGGACGGCTCGTTCGTATTCATTCCCAAGGGCGTGCGTTGCCCGATGGAACTGTCCACGTACTTCCGCATCAACGCCGGGCACACGGGCCAGTTCGAGCGCACGCTCATCATCGCGGACAAGGGCGCCTACGTGAGCTACCTGGAAGGGTGCACGGCGCCGCGGCGCTCCACCCAGCAGCTGCACGCGGCGGTGGTGGAGATCATCGCGCTCGAGGATGCCACGGCGAAGTACTCCACCGTCCAGAACTGGTACGCGGGCTACGAAACGGGTCGGGGCGGAATACTCAACTTCGTGACCAAGCGCGGCAAGTGCGCGGGCGCGAATTCCAAGATCTCCTGGACGCAGGTGGAGACGGGCTCCGCGATCACGTGGAAGTATCCGAGTGTCATCCTGCAGGGCGACAACTCGGTAGGCGAGTTCTACTCGGTGGCCGTGGTGAACAACTACCAGCAGGCCGATACCGGGACGAAGATGCTGCATCTCGGTCGCAACACGCGCTCGACGATCGTCTCCAAGGGCATCTCGGCGGGCCACGGCAACAACAGCTACCGCGGACGGGTGTACGTGGGCGGCAAGGCGGATCATGCGCGCAACTACACGCAGTGCGACTCCATGCTGATTGGCAATCAGTGCGGCGCGCACACGTTCCCGTACATCGAGGTCGCGAATGACAGCGCGCAGGTGGAGCACGAAGCCTCCACGTCCAAGATCGGCGAGGATCAGCTCTTCTACCTGCAGCAGCGTGGTATTTCCCGCGAGAACGCCGTGTCGATGATCGTGGCGGGATTCTGCAAGGAGGTCTTCCAGGAGCTCCCCATGGAGTTTGCCCTGGAAGCGCAGCAACTGCTGGGGATCACGCTGGAAGGGAGTGTAGGTTGACTGCGGTGGCTGGTGGCCCGTTGCCGGCAGGCCCCAGCACGGGGGAGCGCCGCGGACCCTCGGTACCACGGGTCCGCTCTGCTCCCCCGCGCCGGGGCCTCGATGCGGGGCCCGCGTCCACGCTAACAGCTACCCGCAAACAACTACCAACAACCAGCGACCAGTAACCAGCTACCAGCTACCAGCTACCGCCCTTCACGGAGAACCAGCGAGTGCTCGACATACAGGACCTGCGCGCGAAAGTCGGCGATACGGAAATTCTCAAGGGGATCACGCTGTCGGTGCGCGCGGGAGAAGTGCACGCGGTGATGGGACCGAACGGCTCCGGCAAGAGCACGCTCGCGCAGGTGCTGGCCGGTAATCCGGCGTACGTGGTGACGGCGGGAACCGTGGAGTTCGACGGACGGAATCTGCTCGACATGCAGCCGGAGGAGCGTGCACAGGCCGGCCTGTTCATGGCGTTTCAGTATCCCGTCGAGATTCCCGGCGTGTCCAACGCGTACTTCCTGCGCACGGCGTACAACGAGATCCGCAAGGCGCATGGGCAGCCAGAGGCCGATCCGCTCGAGTTTCTGGACATCATGGAACAGCGGCTCGCGTACGTGGACATGAGCTCGGACATGCTGAACCGGTCGGTGAACGCGGGCTTCTCGGGCGGCGAGAAGAAGCGCAACGAGATTCTGCAAATGGCGGTGCTGCAGCCGCGGCTCGCCATTCTGGATGAGACCGACTCGGGGCTCGACATCGATGCGCTGCGCATCGTGGCCGAGGGCGTCACACGGCTCAAGCGGCCCGACAGCGCCACGATCGTCGTGACGCACTATCAGCGCCTGCTCAATCACATCGTGCCGGACTACGTGCACGTTCTGTCGGCTGGCCGCATCGTGAAGTCGGGGGACAAGCAACTGGCGCTCGAACTCGAGGAGAAGGGATACGACTGGCTCGAGCAGCCGCAGGAGGCGGTGGCGTGACCCAGGCCTACCTGCAGGAATTCACCGCGTTTTCCGCGAACGGAGCGGGCCGCGGCCCTGCGTGGGTCGCGCCGGTGCGGCGCGCCGCCATCGAGCGATTTGGCGCGCTGGGCTTCCCCACGCCCAAGAACGAGGACTGGCACTTCACGAGCGTTTCGCCCATTGCCGAACGGGCCTTCTCGCTGGCGTCCCGCGAGACCCGGCACGTGTCGGCGGAGCAGTTCGTTCCCTTCCTGTTCGGCCAGGCCGCGTGGCCCGTGATGGTGTTCGTGAACGGGCGGTACGCGGCGTCGCTGTCCACAGAGCCGGGCGAGTCGAGCGGCATCCGGGTCATGGACCTCGCGCGGGCGTGGCAGGAGGACGATGCGCTGCTGGAGCAGCATCTCACGAAGGTCGCGTCGTATGACCGCGCCGCGTTCACCGCGCTGAACACCGCCTTCATGTACGATGGCGCGGTGATCCACATCGGGGCCGATGCGGATGCGCCGCACCCGCTGCATCTCCTGTTCATCTCGACCGGCGATGTCGCGGGGCGCGTGGCGCATCCGCGCAATCTCATCGTGGCGGAGCGCGGATCGCGCGCGACGGTCATCGAGAGCTACGTCGCGCTCGGGAACGCGCCGTACTTCACGAACGGCGTCACCGAGATCACGCTGCGTGATGGCGCGACGTTCACGCACCTCAAGGTGCAGCGCGAGAGCGAGCAGGCGTACCACGTTGGAACCGTGCAGGTGGAGCAGGGGCGGGACACGCACTTCCTGCAGTTCTCCTTCGCGAGCGGCGCGGCGCTGTCGCGCACGAACGTGTACACCATGCTGAACGGTGCCGGGTGTGGCGCGACGCTCAACGGACTGTACATGGTGGACGGCACGCAGCACGTGGATCACCAGACGCGCATCGAGCATGCGCAGCCCAATACGTTCAGCCGCGAGATGTACAAGGGGATCCTCGACGGTGCCTCGCACGGCGTGTTCAACGGGCAGGTGTACGTGCGTCCGGTGGCCCAGCAGACCGACGGGAAGCAGGAGAACAACAATCTGCTCCTGTCGCGCCAGGCGCGGGTGGACACCAAGCCGCAGCTCGAGATCTATGCCGACGACGTCAAGTGCACGCACGGCGCCACTGTGGGCCGCCTGGACGACACCGCGCTCTTCTACATGAAGAGCCGCGGCATTGGCCAGGACACCGCGCGCAAGCTGCTCACCTACGCCTTCGCCGCTGGCGTGCTGGAGCACATCGCGCTGGAGCCCATACGGGAAGAGCTGGAGCGGCTCACCCTGAACCGGTTCACGGGGACGGGAAACGGGGAATGAGAGTGGGCCGGAGCGATCGCGGTGACGGGGTCTGACCCCGGCGGCCCTCTTCCCGGCATCCCCAATTCCCGATTCCCGATTCCCTGATCCCCGCTCGATGCCTTTCCTGCCCGTTGCGCGGGTCACCGATCTCCCCGACGGCACGCTGCTGGGCGTGGTCACTCCGGCTGGCGAGCGGGTGTGTCTCCTGAACCAGGACGGCGAGATTCATGCGCTGGGGAATAACTGCACACACCAGGAATTCCCCATCTCCGACGGTCTGCTGCTCCCGGATGCTCGCATCGAGTGCGCCTGGCACGGCGCGATCTTCGACTGCCGGACCGGCGCGCCGCGGCGTCTTCCCGCGACCGACCCGCTGCCCGTGTATGCCGTGAAGATCGAGAACGGGCAGATCCTCGTTGGAGATCGGCTGTCATGACGAGTCTGGCTCCGCGCACCGACTTCCCGCTGCTCGCCGGCGATCCGGATCTCGTGTATCTCGACTCCGCCGCAACGTCGCAGAAACCGCTCGCGGTGCTGGACGCCATGCGCGATTTCCAGAGTCGCGACTATGCCAACCCGCACCGCGGCGCCTACGACCTGTCCGTGCGCGCGACGCAGCGCTATCACAACGCGCGCGCACGCCTGGCGCGCTTTTTCGGCGTGGCGGACAGCGACGCGCTCATCTTCACCCGGGGCACGACGGAGTCGCTCAACCTGGTCGCCACGGCATGGGGGCACGCCAACGTCCGGAGCGGCGATGAGATCGTGGTCACGCGCGCGGAGCATCATGCGAATTTTGTCCCCTGGCAGCAACTCGCGCTCGCGACGGGCGCGCGCTTCCGCATCGCGGAGTCGGGGCCTGACGGACTCGTGCATCGCGACGCGCTGCGCGCGCTCATCACGTCCCGCACCAGAGTCGTGGCGTTCCACCACGTCTCCAACGTCCTGGGTGACACGCTGCCGCCGCGTGAGATTGCCGATCTCGCGCACGATGCCGGCGCGATTGCGGTCTGCGACGGCGCGCAGGCCGCACCGCACCTGCCCGTCCGGTTCGACGAGCTCGGCGTGGACTTCTACGCCGCGAGCGGACACAAGATGTGCGGGCCCATGGGCATCGGCGTGCTGCTCGGCCGCCGCCCCTTGCTCGAGGCCATGCCGCCGTACATGATGGGCGGAGACATGATCGAGTTCGTGCATGACGATACCAGCAGCTGGAACACGCTGCCGCACAAGTTCGAGGCGGGCACACCCAACGTGACCGGCGCAGTCGGGCTCGCCGCGGCCGCCGACTATCTCGACGCGCTCGGCATGAGCGCGGTAATGGCCCACGAACGGTCGCTCGCGCGCATGGCGCACGAGCGGCTCGCCGCGGTGGATGGCATCACCGTCCATGGACCGGCGCCGCTGGAGCGCTCAGGCGTGGTGAGCTTCACGGTGGACGGGATCCACCCACACGATCTCGCCACGATTCTCGACGCGCGGCACATCTGCATCCGTGCCGGCCATCACTGCGCGCAACCACTCATGCGGCGGCTCGGCGTTTCGGCTACCGCGCGCGCCTCGTTTTACGTCTACAACGACGAGGCGGACGTGGATGCGCTCATGGGCGGCGTCCATGCGGCGCGCGAACTGTTCGGTCATGTCACCGTCTGACGACCGGCGCGGCGCCGATCTCACGGCGCTCTATCAGGATCTCATCCTCGATCACTACCGTCGCCCTCGCAACCGCGGCTCGCTCGAGCACGCGGACGCGACGGTCACGAAGAAAAACCCGCTCTGCGGCGACGTGATCACGCTGCAACTCGAACTGGATGGTGACACGGTGCGCGATGTGAAGTTCGCCGGTGAAGGGTGCGCGATCTCCCAGGCTTCGGCGTCGATGATGACGCAGATGCTCAAGGGGCGTTCCGCGCAGGACATTGGCCACGTGGCCACGACCTTCACACGCATGATCGAGGGCGACAGCAGCGCCGCGGCGGATGCGTCGCTCGGCGAGCTGCGCGCCCTGGCCGGCGTGGCACGGCTGCCGCAGCGCCAGCAATGCGCACTGCTTGCCTGGAGCGCGCTCACCCAGGCCCTCATCTCGCATGGTTGATGTCATCGCGCTGGTCGCGCTGCTCGCGGCCGTGCATGGCGGCGTGGCGACGGCGCCCGTTCGCCAGGATACGGCGGCGCACACCCGCGAGGCACACGGCACTGTCCGGACCGACAGCTTCCGGTCACAGGCGCTCGGAGTACACAAGCAGGTCGAGGTCTACCTGCCGCCGTCGTACGCGGACCACCCC
>JBOHTE010000230.1:0-3118 GCA_050733555.1 Gemmatimonadaceae bacterium
GCCATTGCCAATGGGCGAACCATTCGTGTTCGTCACGCTGCATCGAGCCGAGCTCACGGCGAGCGAGCAGCACATGCGCGATGTGCTCGAGGGACTTTCGGCGCTGCCGCTGCCCGCGGTGTTCGCCGTGCATCCGCGCACGCGCGCGGTGCTCGACTCGCCGATCGTGGCGCCCGGCATTGGCGCACGGGTCCATACGCTTCCGCCGCTGGGATACCTGGAAGCGGTGGCCGCCGTGCGCGATGCCTTCGCCGTCGTCACCGACTCCGGCGGCATTCAGCGGGAAGCGTACTGGCTGGGCACCCCGTGCGTCACGGTACGCAATGAAACCGAATGGTGCGAGACGCTGGACGTGGGCGCGAACGTGCTCGTACCTCCCGCGCGCGCCGGGGAGGAGCTGGCCGGTCGCGTGCTTTCGCACGCCGCCGCGGCACGCCAGCATGGCTGGCAGCGTACCGCCTACGGCGACGGTGATGCGGCAACGCGCATCGCAAAGGCGCTGAGCGAATGGTCTGATGGGCGCGCTGGTGCGCCGAAGCAACACATTCACTGAGGCGGACGCCCCACGCCTGTTGCGCCGCGCTCGGGGCTGATGGGCGCGATGCGGTCGCCGGCGGCAGGGCTTATCGGTCCCGGTCGCCCGGGCTTTCTCCATGCCGCGCGAGGGAGACCGGGAGCTGGGCTGGAGTGAACCCCCTATCTTGCTATGCCATACCCGGTTGTGGTACGATCAGCAGCGCACGGCACCAGCCGTATTGTCGTGCGCTCCCTCGAGCAGCGCCTTCCAGCGAGTGACGGATTGCCGGCTCTCCTCCGCGCCGGCATCCATCAGAAGCCAGAGCGTCTGGCACTGGTACATGAAGTGCATCCACCGACCTCAGTCTCCCGGGCGTCCAATCTTTTACAGTTCCAGTCGTGGCTGCACGGTGCACAGTCTGGGGGCTTGGGGGAGCTGGTCGTCGAGCACGGCACCAGGGAAACCATTACTTTAGAATCCGATAATGTTCGGGTTGGGAGGGCGTGAGTTCATGCGAGTGCGGCACGCAATGCGGTTCTGGACGTGGTGTCTTGCTGCGGGGGTCGGTTTCGCAGCGGCCGCATGCGGAGGATCGAACCCGCCACCATCGCTCGCACCAACCACGCAGCAGTCGCAGGAGGTGGTGCGGCCCGGCGACCTGATTTCCGTGAAGATTTTCGGTGAAACCGATTTGTCCGATACCGTGGAAGTCGATCCGCAAGGCAATGTGGTGCTTCCCAAACTTGGCCAGCTCAAGCTGGGCGGGGTGGAACCAACCGCGGTGAGCGCCCTGATCAACGAGGGGTACGCGAAGTATCTGGTGAAACCAGCCATCGAGGTCACGGTGCTCCGCCGCGTTCAGGTCACGGGCGCGGTGAAAACGCCGAACCTCTATCATGTGAGCGGTACGATGACGGTAAGCGACGCCATCGCGCTGGCTGGCGGCGTCACGCCGGATGGCAACGACAAGAAGGTGCAGTTGATTCGCGACGGTCAGACAATTGCTGGGAACCTGAGTACTGAAACGAAGCTTGCGGATACACCGCTCCGATCCGGTGATCAACTGAATGTGCCCTATCGAAGCTGGGTCTCGCGCAATCCGTACGTCCTTGGCGCCGCGGTGTCCGCGGTCGCGACAATCGTAGCAATCATCGTGGGTCATTAGCCGACATATGGCCGATATCGTTCCGCTGTCCATGCGAGTGGAAGGACCGGGTACGCAACTCTCCATGCCGGGGTATGCGCGTCCGATCGGTGCGTCCGGCGCGCCGAGCTCACGTGGCATTCAGGGCATTCTGCTGCGGCACATCTGGCTGATCGCCGGGTGCATCGCGGTTCTGGTGTTCATTGGGGCGGTCCTGACCTGGCGTCTCACGCCGATCTATTCGGCCGCCGCGTCAATGCGCATCGACGAGCAGCCGTCGAACGTGCAGGCGCTGGATGTGCTCGCGAGTCTCAAGGGCACCGAGATCAATACCGAGATCGAGGTGCTGGGCAGCCGCACGCTGGCGCGCGCGGTGGTCGATTCGCTGGGACTCCAGTTGCAGCTCACCGGCCCGCGCGGTGTGCTGCGCAGCCAGGTATTCCCGTACGTCCAGCCGGTACGCTCGCAGCGGCCGAACACGCCGGTGCCGCACGTGGGTCTCGTCGGCAAGCTCGCTGCGCGATTCAAGGGACTGCTGCCGAACAGCGGCGGATACCGCCTGGATCGTCGCCCCGATGGGCGGTACGCGCTCACGAATCTGGACACGAAAGGCCAGCTCGGCGTCGTCTCGCCGGGCGACAGCCTGTCGCTGGAGGGGATGCGGTTCGTCTTCGCGCCCGCCGCCGGCGACGCGCTTGACCACTACAATTTCTCGGTCCTGCCCACGGACATCGCGGTGAATACCACGCAGGGGGCCATCAACGTTTCGCGGCCCATGCCGCTCGCGAACCTCGCGGTCATCGGTTACGAGGACCCCGATGCGGAGCTGGCGCGTGACGTTCCCAACGAGCTCACGGCGCTCTACCTCGCGCAGCGTCACGCCGTGGGCCGGGAAGGGAACGAATCAACGGTGAAGTTCCTGCAGGAGCAGATCAAGCAGCTCAGCACGTCACTGAGCGTGCAGGAAGATTCGCTGCGTCGCTTCCGCGAGTCGCACCAGGCCGTCAGTCTGCAGGATGAAGCCACGACGGGCGTGCAGCGGCTTGGCGATCTCCGCGCGGATCGCAACAAGATGCAAGCGGAGCGCTCGGCGCTCGGCGTCCTGCTCAAGAACATCCAGACACCAGCGGACTCGAATACGGCAAGCAGCGCGTCGCGCTATCGCTACCTCATGGCGTTCCCGACGCTGCTGCAGAACCAGGCCGCGTCCGGGTTGCTGCAGTCGCTCAACGAGGCGGAGGACAAGCGCACCGCGCTCATCACGAAACGCACGCCCGCCGATCCCGAGGTCCAGGCGATTGACGCACGCATCTCGGCTCTCGAGACGCAGATCAATGGCATCGCGAGCACGTACTACAGGGGACTCTCGGATCAGGTGGCCGGAATGGACACCGCGATCGCCCAGTCCCAGGCCAGGTTGAACACGCTGCCGGGCAAGGAGGTGGAGGAGAATCGCC
>JBOHTE010000231.1:0-1972 GCA_050733555.1 Gemmatimonadaceae bacterium
GGGCCCCCCTCAGCCCCGTTTCGGTCCCAGCGTCACCACGGTCTGCCGGCCGGGCGGGAAGAACTCACGGCACACCGCCGCGATCTCCTCCGATGTGATGGCGTCAATGAGCGCCAGCACTTCGTCCAGCGTGCGGAATGGTTCATGATAGAGGGCCACGCCCGCTGCACGATACATGCGCGAGGACACGCTCTCGAGTGACATGGCGACCTGGCCCTTGAACTGGCTCTTCGCCATGACGATTTCTTCTTCGCTGAGTCCGTGTTCGGCCAGCCGCGCCAGCTCCTCGTTGATGGCACCGCGCGCCGCATCCGCCGATTCCGGCGACGTTCCCACGTAGACGCCATGAATGCCCGTATCGGGGTGAAACGTCTGGAACGTGTACACGGAGTAGGCGAGTCCCAGTTCCTCACGCACATGCTGGAATAGGCGCGAGCTCATGCCACCGCCCAGCATCATCTCCACGAGTACCAGCGGAAAGCGCCGTGAATCGCCGTGCGCCACCACCGGTGAGCCGAGCACGATGTGCGTCTGCGCACCATCGCGCTCCAGGTAGCGCTCGGTCGGCTCGACGAGCGTCAGGGCCGGCGCGGCCATCGGCGTGTCGTCGCCACGGGGCACGGCGACCCAGCCGGTACGCTCCAGCGCGGCCAGCAGCGCGTCGTGTTCGACGTTACCGGCGGCGGCCACCACGAGCTGCGCCGGATGGTACGCTCGGCCGTGCAGCTCGCGCAGTTCGCGCACGCCGAGCGCCGACACGGTGTCCCGCGTGCCCAGAATCGAGTAGCCGTACGGGTGGCTTCCCCACATGGCTTCATTGTGCAGCTCGAACACCAGATCGTCCGGAGTGTCCTCCATGAGGGAGATCTCCTCCAGGATCACCTTTCGTTCGAGCGTGAGATCCTGCCGGCGCAGCAGCGGACGGAAGATGAGATCGCCGACGACATCCACCGCCTGCTCGAGATGCTCGGACAGTACGCGGGCCTGGAACGAGGTATGTTCGCGCGCGGTGTATGCGTCCAGCGAACCGCCCAGCACTTCGAGCGACAACGCGATCTCGCGCGCGCTGCGCGTCCGCGTTCCCTTGAACACCATGTGCTCGAGCAGGTGGGACACACCCATCCGCTCGCGCGTCTCATGCACGGAGGCCGCGCGCACCCAGGCCCCAAAACTGACCGACCGCACTCCCGGCATGTATTCCGAGAGCACGGTCAGTCCATTGGGCAACTCGGTGCGACGCAGGCCGGAATCGGGTGTCTGCGTCGGAGGGCTCAGCGCCGCGAGCGACCTCCGCCACCCCCGCCGCGGCGCGGCCGGGACGGGCGCCGGCCTTCGCCGCCGCCGGCTTCTTCCCCACTGACGGCGTCACCGCCGGATGTGGCCGCGGCCGCCGCTGGTTCGCGGCCCTCGCCGGATGCGCCGTGCGACGAGCGTCGTTCACCCGCGTGCCCGTTGCCCTCCTCTTCCGCGCCTTCGGGCTTGGGCAGGAGTGCACGCATGGAGAGCCGCAGCCGACCGCGTTCGTCCACGTCGATGAGCTTGACCTTCACGCGGTCGCCGCGCTTCACGACATCCTCCGTCTTCTCCGTGCGACCGTGGCGCAGCTCCGAAATGTGCACGAGGCCTTCGGTGCCGGGCAGGATCTCCACGAACGCGCCAAACGCCGTCGTGCTCTTGACCGTCGCATCGTACGTGGAGCCGATTTCCGGCTCCTGCGTGAGCGCCTTGACCATGGCGCGCGCGCGCTCCATGGCCTCGCCGCCCACTGCGGCGATGGTCACGAGGCCCGTGTCGTCCACCGTGAGCTCCGCGCCCGTCTCGTCCTGGATGCCGCGGATCGTCTTCCCCTTGGGGCCGATCAGGTCACCGATCTTTTCCGGATTGATGGTGAGCGTCACGATACGCGGTGCGTATGGCGAGAGATCGGCACGGGGCTGGTCGAGCGCCTTGTTCATCTCACCGAGAATGTGCA
>JBOHTE010000232.1:0-1877 GCA_050733555.1 Gemmatimonadaceae bacterium
CGGCAGGCGGGAGCGGATCGTACGCGGCGAGATCGGGTGTGCCCGCAAAGATGTCACGCAATGGCCGGCCATAGAAGTCGAATTGCGACAACGCCCCGAGGTGCAGGATCTCCACCATCGTCGCGATCACATCGGTCGTGTTCACGAAGCGGTGGATCACTCCGCCATGATTGTACGGCGAGATGACGAGCAGCACCGAGCGGTGCGAATCCACGTGGTCAGGTCCGTTCTGGGCATCATCCTCGAGCACGAACACCACGGTACTCTTCCAGAATGGTGAACGCGACAGCGCACCGATCATGCGGCCGAGCGCCAGATCATTGTCGGCGAAGTAGGCTCGCGGCGTAGGGGCGCCCGCGCGCATGCCGGCAGTATGATCGTTCGGCAGACGGATGACCTCGAGCGCCGGCATGCGGCCTGTCTCCACATCCGTGTTGAACTCGTTCAGCCAGACATCCATGCGCGACTGATCGGTAATGTTGAGATCGAAGCCCGCATAGTGCGGATTCGTGTGATCGCGCAGGAAGGGTTTATCGCCCACATAGCGCTGGCCGCGGTCCCCACCGGCCGAGTCCCGCACCACGAATTCGCCATAGTTGCGAAACGTGATGTTGGCGCGCGCGGCGAGATCCCAGAGGTAGCCGTTGGCCGGTTCGGCCACGTCATCGTCCGGCAGGTCCGCCGCACTCTCCCGGCCGCGATTCGTGCCTTCGTAGTCGTAGGTGCGTCCGCGTCCCGAGTACTCGCTCGGTACCGTCTTCTCCAGGTAGTCCGTGGCGTACGCGGCCGTGGACCAGTTGTGTCCGTCCGCGCTCACTTCCGCGTCCACGAAGAAACGATCGAAAATACCGAAGCGCTCGGCGAGCGCGTGATGGTTGGGTCCCACGGCACGCGGAAAGAAGAGCAGGGCAGTGTCGCCATCGGCCTGCGACAGATCGCCGAGTACCTGGTCGTAGGTCCGATTCTCCTTGATGACGTAGATCACGTGCTGGAAGGGCGGGTAATGCTCACCCGTGCTATCGCGAGCGCCCCAGCCATTGCCCGTGGCCACGCGCGCCGACAGCGGCGCAAGCTGTTCGGATGGGGCGGCAGCCAGCGCCACCGACATGAGCGTGCCGGAGGTCTGTCCGAGCGTATAGCTGCGCGGACGCGCTCTGCCCGATGCATGCGCCGGGTCCGGACCATCTGGATTCGGTGCGGTCCCTCGCCCCTTGCCGCTCAGCACAATCAGCGTGTCGTGGCGCACGAGCACATCGGTCGGATACCAATCCGTTGGAATGCGACCGGCGAGCGTGTCGCGGGTGACGCCACTCGCTGTTCCCGCCGTGCGCGTGCTCAGATCGAATATTGCGATGGCATTGTTGTCTGCTTCAGCAACCAAGAGCCGGCGGCCGTTCGCGGCGAGCGCCAGTGCATTCGGCGTGCTGCCTTCGCCGGGGCCGGCGGGCGGAGCGTCGCGCAGCTCCGAGACCATGCTCCGGGTACGCGTATCCAGCACATCGACGCGGTCCGTACTCCCGGACGCCACGAACAACCGCGAGCCGTCGGCGTTGAGCAGCAGTGCCGACGGGTGCCGCGCAACGGAGACTCTGCCGGCATCGCGCAGCCTCCCGTTCGGGGCGGGCGTGAAGATCGAGACCGTATGGCCGCCCCACGCCGACACGTAGACCGTGCCGTTCGGCGCGGTCACTACCCCGTACGGGTACGCCTCGGTGGCCAGCCGCTGCACGACGCGCTGCGATGCCAGATCAATGACGGCAAGGGAGTCGTCGAGATTCTCGGCGGCATAGAGCATTCGTCCGTCGGGCGAGAGTGCGAGACCCGCGGGATAGCGCCGGCCTGACTGACGCGCGCGGCGCGGAGCCAGCACGATGCTG
>JBOHTE010000233.1:0-2369 GCA_050733555.1 Gemmatimonadaceae bacterium
GTGGGAATGGGGAATGGGGAGTCCGATTTCCCATTCCCCATGAAATCGGGGTGGGGTGGGTGGGGGCGGATTGCCTTATTGATTCCCCATTCCCGATTGCCGATTCCCAAGGGCAGGGGGGACGGGCGGGGCCGCTTCCCGCAGGCGCGCGCAGCGCGCCGCCCCCCGCAGCACCCACACTTCCTCCCGCTCGCGCACCTGCTTTCCACGCGTGAGCGCCACCGTGTCCGCGCGTTCCACGCTCGCAAAATGTGGCCGCAACAGCTCGATCACCGGCTGGCCTGCGCCGGAGGGCACGGCGGGGAGCGCCAAAACCACGTCGTCGCCCGGTTTCACCGCCTGCAACAGCAGCGGCCAGAGATGGTACTGATTGGGCCGGCTGCCGAGGTTGAGCGAGAAGGTGATCGGATGCGACGGCAAGTGGAAGGCGAGCTCCGACGCTTCCTGATAGCGATTGCCGGCGATCCACACGGTGCGCTGCACGGAGCGGCGCGCGGCGTGGCGCATGCCGTCGCGCAGGGCCGGGTCCGCACGCAGCGCCGCGGCCGTTCGCTCCACGCGCTGCGCGAGCTCTGCCCACCCAGTGCCGCGCGCGGTCGGGTCGTCCGCGGCCGCGACGGGCAGCACCGGCGCGAGCGCCTGGGCGTAGGTCAGCAGTACCAGCGCCGCACCGAGCCCGCACCCCGCCACCAGCCAGCGTCGCCACTTGGGGCCGCCGCGCCAGAGCGCCACGAGCGTAATCGCGGGCAGATACGCCGTTGCCGTCCAGTTCACTTCCACCGGGCCGCGCAGTGCGCTCACGAGCAGCACCACCATGGATGTCGCCGTGATCGTGCCGAGCAGTTGCTCACGCGGAGTGCCGCGCCGGAGCGCACGCGCGACCGCGACGGCGCCGAGCACGAACAGAATCGGACTCGCCACGGCGAGCTGTCCACCCAGGAACGACCAGAGATGCGTGAGACCCGGGTGATGCAGGCCGCCCAGACCGTGCGCGAACTGGAAGCGGTACGAGACCCAGTCGCGCCGTGCGTTCCACCAGATGTTGGGCGCGAAGAGCACGAGCGCGACGAGTGCCGCGAGGTACGGCGCGGGCCTTGCCAGTTGCCGGCGCAGCGGCGCGACGGCGAGCAGCGCGACGAGCACGCCAAGCGCGATGAGCGCACCCTCGTAGTCGGCGAGCAGCGCGAATCCCAGCGCGGCGCCGGCCACGAGCCACCAGCCCAGCGACGCGCGACTCCCCACGCGTTCCGTGATCGCGCGATCCAGCGCGTACAGCACGCCGGCCGCCGCAAGCATGAGCGGCGTGCTCGGCGTCGCAATCACGAGACCGGCGGCCGCAAGCGGCACGCACGCAATGATCACCGCCGTGCGCAGCGCGACGCGATCGCCGCCCAGACGTCGCGCGAGCAGCACCAGCAGCACGGACGCGATCCACCCCGCCACAACCGGCCAGAAACGCACACCGAGCGCGCTCACACCGAAGAGCACGACCCCCGCGCGCACGAGCACCGCAATCGCGGGTGGATGATCGAAGTAGCCGGCGGCGAGACGGCGCGAAAACTCCCAGTAGTAACTCTCGTCGGGCACCACCGGCACCACCGCCGCGAGCGCGAGTCGCGCGAACGCAGCCCCCGAGAGGATGAGCATGGCGTACACGAACGCGCGGTCGGCGACGACCGCGGGTACACGCGGCGCGACCGGATACGTCGCGAGCGCCGTTATCCCTCTGGCTGCACCCCCCGTCGCCCGGCGGCGCGGGCGATCAGCGCCGCGACGATCCAGGCCCACACGATCCATGACACCCGCTCCACCGGTGAAAGCGTTACGAACAGATTCCACGCCACCGCCGGGAGCGTGGCCGCCAGTGCGACTCGCGAGCGATCGGCACTTGGGCTTCGGCGCTCGATGACCTGCACCGCCTGGCGCCGCGCCGTACGAATGCGCTGCTGGATGGCGTCGTCGAGCGAATCCGGAGTGAGCGCGCGCCACCCCGGAATGCGCAATACGCTCCACGCCACCGCCGTCCGTCCCCACCCGTGATTGTTCGAGGCAGCCACGAGCGCGAGATGCAAACTGTCCGACAGGTGCAGGATGCGTGCGCGATCGCGTTGCGCCTGTTCGATTCCCCGCGGTGCGCCGTCGGAGAGTTCGATGCCCAGCACGCCGTGCGTGCCGGTGGAGTCCGGCGGCGGGAGATTGTCGAGATTCTCCGGAATCGTCTGGATGAGCACCGGCGGCGGCCGCACGAGCGGCGGCCAGTCGGGGTGCGCTTTCTGACGGTCCACGTAGAGCCAGCGCTCGTCCGGCGCGGTGAGGCCGAGCGCGATGAGATGGCTGTTGTGCATGACGAATTCGAGTCCGCTCAACAT
>JBOHTE010000234.1:0-1076 GCA_050733555.1 Gemmatimonadaceae bacterium
CCACCTGGTGCGCGGTGGCGTTGAGATCCACGGACTCGATGATGCGGCGGCGCGGCCGCGCGTAGTCGAGCATGCCGCGCATGATGCGGTCGATCCGCGCGCTCTCTCGCTCGATGCCGGCCAGCGCATCGGTGGCGTCGGTGGCATCGGCCGCATTGCCGGTGCCGGTCATCCCCCGTCGCAGCAGGTGGGTGTAGCCGGCGATCGCGCTCAGCGGGTTCCCGATCTCGTGTGCAACGCCGGTCGCGAGTTGCCCCACGCTGGCCACCTTCTCCAGATGGATGCGCTGCGCCTGCTCCTCCAGCAGCCTGCCGGTCATCCGGTTCACGCTGCGGGCGAGCCGCGCGAACTCGGTCGTGGCGCCGGGCGGGACGCGACGCGAGAGATCGCCCCCCGCGATCGCTTCGGTCGTATCCACCACGCTCTCGAGCGGCTCCAGCACAAGCCCGCGAATCTTGTACGCGCCGAATGCCACGAACACGACGACATCAGCCACGATGAGCGCCGCCAGGTATAGCGCTCCGTGCGTGCTCGCCACGAGGCCCTGCAGCACGACGACGTTCAGCGCGGCGAGCGACAGCGCGGCCGTGCCCAGCACGGCGAGGCTGAGCAGCAGCTCGGCCCGCAGCGAGGTGAAGAGCTGAAAGCGGTCGCGCACCGCCGCGCCGGTGGGCCACTCCGGCCGCGTGGCTCCGCGGGAGGAAGACACGGCCATCACTCCACTCCGTACCGCGAGAGTTTGCGGTACAGCGTGGAGGGATCGATGCCAAGGATCTCCGCGGTGCGGCTCTTGTTGCCGCCCTCGGACTGCAGCACCCACATGATGTACGCGCGCTCGATGACGTCGAGCGCCGGGCTGGCCGCCACGGGACGATCCGAGACCAGCGGCTCCGCCTTGCGATCGGTGATGCGCTCGGGGAGCGCGGCCAACTCGATCACCTCGCCGTCCGACAGGATGACCGCGCGCTCGAGCGCATTCTCCAGCTCGCGCACGTTGCCCGGCCAGGCGTACGACACCATGGACTCCGCCGTCTGCTCGCTGAGCCGCTTGCACTCCTCCCCGCGCTGTGCGGCAG
>JBOHTE010000235.1:0-3965 GCA_050733555.1 Gemmatimonadaceae bacterium
CTTGGCGCGCAGCGACTCTCCCTCCACCAGCGGCATTGTGTAGTAGAACAAATCGCCGGCCTGGCCGGCGGCGTGCAGCGGCACGATGTGCGGGTGCTGCAGCGAGGCGGCGAGCTGGATCTCGCGCCGGAAGCGCTCGATGTTCACGCCAGCGGCCATTTCCGGCGGCAGCACTTTCACCACGACGCGGCGCCCCAGCGCGAGTTCGTGCGCGAGAAAGACGCGCGACATTCCGCCGCCGCCCAGCTCCCGATCGAGCGTGTAGCTGCCGCTCAGGGCATTCTGCAGCTGGTCCTGAAGCTCCGTGGTCACCGCGTCGTTCCCGGGGGAAAAGTCGCCTGATGATACGCGCCGGCCGGGCAAACGGCCAGCAGATGCCCGGCGAGAGCGCGGGACACGCCAGCGATTCCGGCGCGCGTACCGGATTTCTCATCCGGCATTATGCCTACGGTTTGCGCACCGGACTGCTCGTCGGGTAGGGCGGTGGCGGCGGCACCGGCTGCGGATGCGCCTTGATCTCCGCCATGAGCAGCTTCACCGCCGCCGCAAGCTGTGCGTCGTCTCCCTCGAACGTATCGTGCGGCAGGTTGTCCACCACCGTGTCGGGATCGACGCCGTGTCCCTCGATGAGCCATTCACCCTGCGGACCGTACACGCCCATTTCGGCCGCCGTGGCGATGCCGCGATCCACGAGGACGTTCGACGAGGAGAGCCAGACTTCGCCACCCCAGGTCCGCGTGCCGAGCACCTTGCCGAGGCCGAGTGCGCGGAAGCCGTACGCGAAGGCTTCGCCATCCGAGGCGGTGTGCTCGTTGACCAGCGTGATCATGGGGCCGCGCAAGGCATCCTGCATGTTCCAGTAGGGCGCGCCGACGCGCGGCTGCCAGTACATCCAGCTCCGGCGCATGAGCTTCTCGAGGATCCACGAATCAATGTTCCCGCCGCGGTTGTTGCGATCGTCGAAGATGAGTCCCGCGCGGTTGAACACTGGATAGAAGTCGCGCTCCCATTGCGCGATGTCACCGGAGCCCATGGCGCGCAGATGGACATAGCCGATCGTGCCGTGACTCAGGCTGTCCACCAGCAGACGACGCGTGTACTCCCACTCGTCGTAGCGCAGGTTGATGTCCTCCGCGCTCGTGATCGGTTCGACGATCACGTCACGCGTCGCGCCGCCGGCACCCGTGCGAACCGCGAGACGGACCTGCTTCCCCGCCTGATTCCGCAGCAGGGCGGACACGTTGGGCGCGTCGAGCGTGGGACTGCCGTTGATGCTGCTGATGACATCGCCATCGTGTACACCCACGCCGGGGCGCGCCAGCGGCGAGCGATCGTCGGGGCGATCGGGATCGTTGCGATAGATGTGCGCGACGCGATAGCCGCCCGCCTTCTCATCGCGCTCGAGCGTTGCGCCGAGCGACGCGGGCTCGATGGTCGTGACGGCGTTCCGCATGTCGCCGCCATAGACGAACATGTGCAGGGTGGACAGTTCCGCGATCATCTGGCCCAGCACGTCGGACAGTTCGTCGCGATCGGTCACGCGATCCGCCAGCGGCTGGTACTTTCGCAGGATCGCGCTCCAGTCGAGACCGTGCATGTGCCTGTCGTAGAAGTAGTCGCGCTCGAGCCGCCACGCTTCGCGGTACATCTGGCGCCACTCCTCGCGGGGCTCCACGGTGATATCCCAATCGCCAAGATCCACTTTGGAGTCGGCCAGCTTCTCGGGTGGCCGCGTGGCGGCTGGAATCACGTAGAGATCGCCGCCCTTGCGGACGAGCAGCTTCCTGCCGTCCGCCGAGAGCTCGTAGTCGCGCACGCCGTCGGCGAGCGTCTTGACGTCCGGTTTCTCGCGCGTCAACTCCACGGCGTGCAGCGTCTGACCGCGCGGCATGGTGGGGTTGCGCGACAGGAAGTACAGGCGCTTGCCATCCGTCGAGAGCGCTGCGTAGTTGCCCGGTTCGAGCGGCGCACGGTACAACCGCGTGGCGAGTCCGGTGGTGTCGATGCGCACGACGGCGGTACTGTCATGCGACGCGTGATCGGACGTCGCGCCGGTGAGGCCGGCGCGTGCGCCTGGGTGGGCGCTGCTGTGCGCGCTGGCGTGAGCGCCATCCGGTGCCGATTCCGGCGTGTTCGGCTTCTGCGGCGCCTCGCTCGTGTCCGGGTGCAGCTCGTCGGCGTGTGAGAACGGAAACCGCGACTCCGGCTCGAGCGCCACGGCGTAGATCTCCGTCTGCTCGTCGAAAAAGGGCTCCGGCTGCCGCGATCCCCACGGTGAGCTCACCAGCGAGCGGAAGTGGCGGTCGGAGAGAAACCAGAGCCACTTGCCATCGGGACTCCACGCGGGCGAACCCGAGTCGTAGCGGTCGCTCGTGAGCGGTGTGATGGCGCCGCTGCGGGTGTCGTACACGAAAAGCCGCTGGAACTGGTTGGCGCTGCTCGTCACCGCGTAGGCCAGCCATCGCGAATCGGGCGACCAGGCGAGGTCGCTGAAGCCGCCATACTGCGAGACCGCAATGCGCCGCGAGCTGCGGCTCGCCGCATCGTACAACCAGAGTTGCTGGTTCTTGTCATCATGCGCGATGAGTTTGCCGTTGGGGGCGGGAATGGCGTCCCAGCGCAGCACCGTGCCATCGCGCGTGAGCTGACGGGGCGCGCCGATACCGTTCGCGGTCAGCGTCCAGAGCTCGACCTCGCCCGACTCATCCGAGAGCGTGACCAGCGAATCGCCATTGGGCATGAACCGTCCCTCGCGATAGCGTACGCCCGGGTGGCGCGTGGCTTCCACGAGGCGACCCTGATCCTTGCGCACCGGCGCGACGAAGAGCTGGCCGCGCGCGGTGAGGACGATGTGATCGCCGTGGGGTGAGAGGTGCACGGCCGTGACCCACTTCATGGACGAGTCGATCCACTTCTCGCGCGCGTGGTCGAAGTCGCTGGCGAGCTGGATCGGGATGCGCGCGTCCTGTCCCGTGCGCAGGTCCAGCATCCAGATGTCGGCGCCGAGTTGATAGACGATGCGGCCGTTGGAGAGCGACGGCGACTGGAGGTCGAAATCCGTGTGGTGCGTGAGCTGCTTGAGATCGTGGCCGCTCTCGTCCATGGACCAGAGATTCATGACGCCGCTGCGGTCGCTCGCGAAGTACACGTGCCCGTCCCACACCATGGGTGCCTTGCTCGTGCCCGCATAGTCCGTGGTGAGCGGCGCGGCTTCGGTCATGGACGCACTCCACTTCCAGAGCTGCTGCGCGGTACCGCCCTGGTAGCGGCGCGTGTGGCTGGGCTGCGCGGCGAAGCGCGTGAAGAAGAGCATGCCGCCGTCGTACGCGCCATCGGAGGCCTGGGCGAGCGGGACGACGGTGCGTGTGTCGTGCGTGGTATCCAGCTCAACGAGCTGGTTCACCGGCAGGGTGGAGAAGCGGAGCGTGGTGTAGAGAACGTGCCCGCCCGGTGTCCAGCCCACCACGACGTTCGCGCCGCCATCCCAGGTGCGGCGCGCAGGGAGTCCGCCGGTGATGGGCATCGTGTACACCTCGATGGGCCCTTCGTACTCGGCGGAGAACGCGATGGTTTTTCCATCGGGAGACAGCGCCGCGAAGCCCTCCTGCCCGCGCCCGGTCGTGAGACGGCGCGCGAGGCCGCCGCCAACGCCGACAGTCCAGAGATCGCCTTCCGCAGTGAAGACGAGCGTGGAATCGTGGATCGCGGGGTAGCGGTAGTAACCGGGTTCCGTCGCGGGCGACGACGTGGCGCCAGAGCGGTGCGCCGTCGTGATGGTCGGCACGACGAGGAACAGGCCGGCGAGGCTGAAAGAGAGTCGCATGGGGAGTGCGGGGCGAGCGGATGGTGGAACTGGGGAACGGTGGGCGGAGGAACGACATTATCCCGGGGAGGGGGAATCGGCAATCCGCCTCTCCCCACCACGCCTCCCTTCCCCGGGGAATGGGCAAACGGGAATGGGGAAT
>JBOHTE010000236.1:0-3517 GCA_050733555.1 Gemmatimonadaceae bacterium
CTGCCAGGGAGCGTGCAACGATGCGCCGGACGATGTGCAAATCGAAAATTCACCGCGCCGTGCTCACGGGCGCGGATCTCAACTACGAGGGCAGCCTGACGCTCGACCGCGACCTGATGGACGCTGCCGACATTCGCCCCTTCGAAAAGGTGCAGATCGTGAACGTGAACAACGGCTCGCGACTGGAGACGTACGTGATCGAGGGCCGGCGCCGGAGCGGGACGATGCAGCTCAATGGTGCCGCCGCGCGTTTGGGTGCCGTTGGCGACCATGTGATCGTCATCAGTTACGCGGACTACGAGGAGAACGAGCTCGAGGAATTCGAGCCGCGGCTCGTCTTCGTGGACGAACAGAACCGCATCGCGAAGCCGAGCGTACGCCGGGCCAGGTGACTCTCGCGGGTGTAACGATATGCGACGGGTGCGCCGTCCTCACGGGACTGACGCACCCTCGCATTTCACGGCCACTCGTGCAAGTCGCGGGGCGGGCGGCCGTCGGACGACGCCGGCGCTGGAGCACAAAGCCATTGTTGCGACATAGCTTGCGATACTGATCACGAAGTGGCACGAACGTCGCCCTTACCAATCCGGATGCGAACGACCATCAATCGCCGAGACCTCACCACTCCGACGTTCGAGCAGTCAAATGCCGACGTGCTGCGCTGGCAGAGCGTAATCCGGATCGCTGCGGCGCTCCTGGCGTCCGGCGTCGAGATCGCGCTGGTGATGCTGCAGCACACGCAGCGGCTTCCCGTAGCCGCCCTCGGCATCGTCGTGCTCTACGTGTGCTTTACGGTGTGGGTGCGCCAACGCGTGCAATCCAGCGCCCAGGCGAGCGCCTGGCTGGTGAGCGCAACGGTTGTCGCGGACGTCGTCACGCTGTTCAGCATCACCTATCTCGTGGTGCCGCCCGCCTACTATGGCCGCGCGCTGCTGCTCGGCTTCGCGATTCTGCATCTGTCATTCTCATTGCGAAAGCCGGTGCTCTCGTGGAGCGCGCTCTGTCTCATGACGGCTGCGTACCTCGGCATCGTCGCGGAAGCCATGAAGCGATCCCCCGACCCCATGCTGATCTGGCCGCAGGAGTGCTGGACGCTGGGCTTGTTCGTGGTGACGGCTGCGGCGTTCATCGCGCACGATGGCACCTTCAAGCGCCGTCTCGCGCGCATTGCCGCGCTGTTTCAGCGCGCTGAAGGCGGCGACTTCAGCGAGATGTACGACGTGGAGGCAGACGCGCGACCGGACTGCATTACCCAGGTGGGACGCGCCTATAATCGTGTGCGCATGCAGCTCGCGAACCTCGTGCTCACCGACCCGCTCAGCGGCTGTCACAATCGCCGCGGACTCGAGCAGCAGCTCGCGCGCGAGCTGTCCCGCGCCGCGCGTAATGGCAGTGAGATCGCGCTCATCGCGCTCGACGTGGATCGCTTCAAGACCATCAATGACACCTTCGGCCATCTTGCGGGCGATGCGGTGGTCCAGGAAATGGGTGAGCTGCTGCGGGGCGTTGCACGTGCCGCCGACGTGGTGTCGCGAACCGGCGGCGACGAGTTCACCATGCTGCTGCCCGACACCAGCGCCGCCGGAGCCTTCCGCGTCGCCACGCGCATCAAGGAGGAAGTCGCGCGGCGCGAATTCCAGGGCATCGCCGGCAAGATCCCCGTCACCGTCAGCATTGGTCTCGTGACCGATCGGGTCGCCGACGAGAACATCGCGCAGGATCTCCACTCGCGCGCCGATGAAGCGCTCTACGCCGCCAAGGATGGCGGGCGGAACCGCGTGAGCATCTGGACGGACAATCTGCGCGTCATCGCCGTTCGCCGCGCCGGCCAGCAACTGCGGCGATCCACGTTCACGCCGGGACGACCGATCAGGGCGATCGGCTGACGGCGCTCAGATGGCGGCGAGCTGCAGGCTCCCCTCCATCACCATCACGCACGCGCCGCCAACACGTACCGCGGCGACGGCGCCAGCACGCTTCTCCACTTCGATCTCGAGCATGCTGGGACGTCCCATCTCGAATCCCTGCTCCAGCACGTAGCGGAGCGTGCCCTCCGCTCTCGCGTCACGGGCGCCAAGATAGCCGCCCAGCGCCGCCGCGGCGGAGCCGGTGGCAGGATCCTCCGGAACCGACAGGCCGGGCACGAAAACTCGCGCGTGCAGGTCCGAACCGGGCAGTTCGCCGTCGCGCGAATAGACCATGATCTGCGGAGCCCAGTATGACTTGAGCCCCGACTCCCAGTGCTCCATGCGGACGCGCGCCCGGGCCACCGCCGCGCGCTCGCGCAGCGGCACGATCAGAAAGGGCAGACCGCAGGATACCGCTTGCGGCGCGGTCACGCCGCCCAGGATGTCCGTGGCCTCGAGCGAGAGCATGCCGGCGAGCACCGAGCGTCCCGGAGCGGGTGGCCCGATCTGCGGGAGCATGGCCGCGGTGAGCTGCGCGAACACCGGCTTCCCATCCTTGACGCGCACGCGCACCGGCACCTCGCCAACACCTTCTTCGAACACGACGGCTGTGTCGCCGTCCTGCAGCGGAATTCCCCCCGTGGCGGCGAGCACGTACGCGGCCCCCACCGTCGGGTGTCCCGCGAACGGAATTTCCGCGGCGGGTGTGAAGATGCGCAGGCGCCGCGTGTTCTTCGCATCAGCCGGCGGATACATGAACACCGTCTCCGAAAGATTGAACTCCCGCGCGATGCTCGACAGGGCGTTTTCGGGGATGGGGGCCGCGTCGGGGAAGACCGCCAGCGGATTGCCGCCGAAGCGCCGATCGGTGAAGACGTCAGCAGTGAAAAAGCGATGAGATGACATGGAAGGGCAGGGAAGCGGTGCGCTGCGCGCACCTGCGGGAAGCGCCAGCCGGCCTGCGGCCGGCTGGCTGCGGGAAGCGGGTGGCTCCCTCACGGGAGCGCCCTGCGGGAAGCGCCGCGCAGTGCGCGGCTGCGCAGATCATATCCCGCCCCATAATCCCGACCTGGGGAACAAGGGAAGTAATCCGGACGGCGGGAACAGGGAATCGCGAATGGGGAATGGGGGAGGCACTTCGCCCCTGCCGCCGCGCCCCAACGTTGTGGGGAATCGGCCTCCCCATTCCCCCTTCCCGCCATTCCCCATTCCCGATTGCCCATTCCCGGCTCTATTCACTCTTCGAGCATGAAGGGGTATCCCACGTCCCGTGCGGGATTGAACGTCTCCTTCACCGAACGGGCGCTGATCCAGCGCGTGAGATTGAGTTTCGAGCCGGCCTTGTCATTCGTGCCGGATGCGCGAGCGCCGCCGAATGGCTGCTGGCCCACCACTGCGCCCGTGGGCTTGTCGTTGATGTAGAAGTTGCCTGCCGCGTTGCGCAGCGCGATGGACGCCTGCTTCACGGCCCGCCGGTCGCGCGCGAACACCGAGCCGGTCAGCGCGTATGGCGACGTCCGGTCCACCTGCACGAGCGCATCGTCCCACCCCGAATCGGGATATACGTACGCCGTCACGACCGGCCCGAAAATCTCCTCGCACAGCAGACG
>JBOHTE010000237.1:0-1519 GCA_050733555.1 Gemmatimonadaceae bacterium
GTGCTGTCGAATGCGGTGCTGTTCAAGCCCGAGGCGCTGTTCAAGCAGATTCCCGGCGCCGAGTACGTGTGGCATTCGGTGACGCTGGCGCTGGCGCTCACGACCGATGTGCATGCGGTGCAGGCACGGCTCACGGACGCGGCCAACTCGGTGTTCGCCACATATAAGGCCACCATCGAGGCGCAGCATGCGGCCGTGCAGCGCATGGTGGACTTCGACACGGCTGCGCCGGAACCCAAGGTCGAGGTCCGGTACACGGCGCGGGCGTTCGAGTTCACCACGCGCTACCCCGTGCTTCCGGAGCACGCTGCCGCCAACGATCAGCTCATGATGACGACGCTGCGCGAGGCCGTGGCCGGAGAATCGCAGGTGGATGTGTCCGTGACGGAGGAAGCGACGACGTAAGCAACGGACATCCGGTACGCGAACATCACTGGCTCAGGGGAGATCTTCATGAGGACTCACAGAACACGCTGCACCGCTCTGATACCCTCGGCCAGCGCCGCAATGCTGGCGCTGTGTGTGGGAACGGCGATGGCGCAGGATTCGCAGCCGCATCGTCTCGCCGTTGTCGAAGGGCTGGCGTCGCCCGAAGCGGTGTCGTTCGATCCGCATCACGGCGCCTATCTCGTGAGCAATGCCAACGGCCCGCTCGGCGTGAAGCACGACAGCGGGTTCATCTCGCGCATCACCGCAAACGGGAAGCTCGACAGCCTCCACTTCATTCAGGGTGGGCGGAATGGTGTGGTGCTGAATGCACCAATGGGCTCGCGCGTACGCGGTGACACCCTCTGGGTGTTGGACGTGGATGCCCTGCGCGCCTTCGACACGCGGAGCGGCAAGCCGTTGACGATGGTTGACCTCGCACCCCTGGGTGCACACTTCCTGAACGACCTCACCTTTGCACCGAATGGCGACATCTACATCACGGACACTGGCGTGGAGGTCGCGCCGGATGGCAGGACCACGAAGACCGTGCCAGGCCGCATCTTCAGGATCAGTCGCGACGGCCATGCGAGCCTGGTGCTGCGATCGCAAGCGCTCGCGGCGCCGGACGGGATTGGCTGGGACCGGCGCGATTCCCGACTGGTCCTCGCTCCATTCGGCGGCATGGCGGTGCAGTCGTGGCACCCGGGCGACGCCGCGCCACGCGACGTGGCACCGGGCAAGGGCAAGTTCGATGGCGTCGAGGTCGAGCCCGACGGTAGCGTACTCATCACGAGCTGGAACGACTCCAGCGTCGCGACGCTCAACAGGGACCGTCTGGTGCGGCGCATCGCCAATCTGTCGATGACGCCGGCGGACGTGACCATGGATGTGGCTCATGCGCGCGTGGGCATCGTATCACTCACTGCAAACAGGTTCGAACTCTGGAGCTGGCCATGGAAATGACAAACACGCTGGTGGGACTGACAGGGCGCACCGTTTCCACGATGGTACTGTTGGCCGTGGTGGCCGCCTGCAAGGGCGGTGAGCACAGCGCGCGTACCGCAGCCGCCGATTCCGCGACGAGCGCGGC
>JBOHTE010000238.1:0-1030 GCA_050733555.1 Gemmatimonadaceae bacterium
ATTGGCGCGAACGCGGTGGTGTTCTCGCTGCTGGACCGGCTGTTCCTGCAGTCGCCGGCGGGGGTGGCGCACGTGGATGCGCTGCGGCGGCTCCGGTTCACGGTGTCCAACCCGCGTCGGCCGCAGCCGTTCACGCGCGGTGTGTTCAACTACCCGGAGGTGCGCAGCGTGAGCGAGGCCGCGCCGGCCGGAACCTCGGTCATGGCGTACGTGGACGACGACGTCCATCTCGGCAATGAGCCGGGCGCCACCGCTGTGACGGCTGCGTACGTGGTAGGCGATTACTTCGCGGTGCTGGGCGTGCACCCCGCGGCTGGCCGTTTCTTCGCGCCGGATGAGCAGCGCCCCTCGGGGCTCACCCCGGTGGCGGTGATCGGCTATCGGTTCTGGCAAACGCATCTCGCCGGCCGGCGCGATGTGCTCGGCGACACGCTGCAGGTTGGCGCGCACTGGTTCACGGTCATTGGGGTGGCGCCGGACGGCTTCACAGGCGTGGATCTGAACGCCGCGGAGCTCTGGCTTCCGTTCAACACCATGGAAGGGTGGGCCAGCTGGTCCGGTCGCAAGTCCGACTGGTACGAGAATCCCAACACGTTTTCGCTGAACCTACTGGCGCGTCTTCCCGGGAGCATGGCGGGTCCGGCGTTCGCGGCCAGCGCAACGAATGCGTTGGCCTCGCAGATCACGCAGCGCGGCTCCACTGGAATCGCCTCGGCGGCATCACTGAATGGAGCGCCGGGCGAGGAGTTTCACGAGGCGGAGTTCTCCATCTCACGCCGGTTAGGTGGGGTGGCCATCATCATTCTGATCATTGCGTGCGCCAATGTGACGAACCTGCTGCTCATCCGCGCCCTGTCACGCCGGCGCGAGACCGCGGTGCGCCTGGCGCTGGGTGTGAGCCGGCGCCGGCTTGCCCTGCAGTTCGTCCTGGAGGCAATGATCGTGGCGGCGATCGGCGGCGTGGCCGCGCTGCTGCTCACGTCGTGGGCCGGCAGCGTGCTGCGTCATCTGCTGCTGCCGTCAGTGAGCT
>JBOHTE010000239.1:0-8674 GCA_050733555.1 Gemmatimonadaceae bacterium
TGCCCTGGCACCGCGTGATCAACGCGCAGGGGCGCGTGAGCCCGCGCTCCGGACAGTCCGCCGCCGGTACCACCCAACACATCCGACTGGCGGCCGAGGGCGTCCGCTTCGACGCCAGCGGCCGCACCTCACTCGAGCGCTTCGGCTGGCGACCCGCCGCGCGGCGCGCGCCCTGAGGCCCGCTCGAGCTACTTGGCCAGACCAGCTTCGCGGAGCTGCGGAACGGACTGCGGCGGAATCGAGATCATGTGGTCGCAGCGCGTACACACGTCCACCAACAGATCCGGCACGCAGAGCTGCGAACGCGCCAGCCGCACGGTACGATATTCGAATCGGGTGCGAACCATCGTGTGACAGCGGGGGCACATGTTCGCCCCGTAATCGCCCAGCTTCCAGACCTGCTTCATGAGTTCCTCTCGGCATGCGGCTCGCCACAACTGCGCTCGCGACCGCGGTGAATGCGCTTCGTTCACATGGCCCTACGACGCGCATCGCGGGAAGTTTCGCGTCCATTGCGCGTGGTGGTACGCCGCTGCATTGTTGCCGCGATCGAGCAGCGCCCGCACTCAAGACGCGCAGCGTCCCAATCCGCCACGTCCATGCCGGTGACCAATCCTCACTTCCCCATAGGCAGATACAACGAACCCGCGACCGTCACGCCGGCGCAGCGCACGGCGTGGATGGATGATGTCGCCGGGACGCCGGCGGCCATGCGCGCGGCACTCTCTGGCCTGTCACCCGCACAGCTCGACACACCGTACCGCGACGGCGGCTGGACGCTCCGCCAGGTGGTGCATCATGTGCCGGACAGTCACATGAACGCCTACATGCGATTCAAGCTGGCGCTCACGGAAGACGTACCCGTCATCAAGCCATACGATCAGGCAGGCTGGGCCGAGCTGCCCGACAGCGCGGCCACGCCCATCGAGATCTCGCTCACGCTCCTGGAGGCGCTGCACGCGCGGTGGGTGCGGCTCATGCGCGCGATGTCGCCCATGGATTTTGCGCGGAGCTTCCGTCATCCCGAGCATGACCGCATCTTCACACTGGAGAGTACGCTCGGGTTGTATGCCTGGCACGGCCGCCACCACGTGGCGCACATCACGGCGCTGCGGGAACGCAACGGCTGGTGATCCGGCGTGGGGCCGCGCCTTCCAGACTGATTTTTCGTGGAGCATCGCGACATGCTGATCTTCCTGCCTCAACAGAGCGGCACGGCGACAAACCAGGACCTGGGTGCGCAGATTCGGCAGCAGGTGCAGGCGCAGCTCAACAGTGCGCGTGAGCAGGCCCGCGTGGCGCAGGAAAAGGCGCTCCTTTCGGCTGCGCAGGCCCAGCAGGGTGGCAACGGCACCGCGATCATCGTCCCGGCGGCTCCGCCGCCACCCATGGATGCCATTCCACCCCAGGCCGTGGATCTCGCGATCGCGTTTTTCATCATGATTGCCGCCATCGCGATCTTCACGCCGCTCATGCGCGCCATCGGGCGTCGCCTGGAGCGTTCCGCGCCGCCGCCCGCGCTCGACGCCGGGCTCGCATCGCAGCTCCAGCGCATCGAGAACACCGTGGACTCCATGTCGGTGGAGATCGAGCGCATCTCCGAGGCGCAGCGCTACATGGCGCGACTGCAGACGGACAAGGACGCCGCCAGTCGTCAGCTCTCCGCGCAGAGCTGACCGCGGCTACGGGCGCCGCTCGCGCACGCCGCAGCGGCGGAGCAGCCGCCTCGGCTCCGGCGCCGCCGGATAGAGATCGCGCGCGTTCTGCCCGTAGCGCCGCACCAGATCGCAGCGCCCGCGCCCCGCATACACTTCCGCGAGCCGGATCTGAATCCGATAGCTCCCCGGGTCGTAGCGCGCGGCCCGCGTCATGTCCGCTACGTGGCCATCGGGATTGTACACCGTCATCGCCGCGATCTGTGCGGCGCTGCGCGCAATGACCAGTGCGCCGAGCACCGCGGTGAAGCCGAACAGCCAGCCGCGCCGGCGGCCATGCAGCTCGACCGTGGCGCGGATGGCCGCCGAGGGCAGCAGCGCACCAAGCAGCGCCCACAGCAGCAGCGCGGACGCGGGCAGCAGCAGTACCGCATCGAATGCGCTGACGACGACCGCGGCAGCGAGCGCGAGGACCAGTGCGAGCGGGGGCAGCAGCTCCGCCGCATTCCGCGCACGATACAACGCCGTTCCCGCGTTCACCGCGATGCCAAGGAGCACGAGCGCAAGGCAGATCAGCGCCGGGACGCCGCGCTCCGCGACCACCGCCATCCAGTCGCTGCTCGGCCAGGGGTTTGACGTCATGCCATCATCATCGTCGAGCGACGGATCGGTGCCACGCGCAAAGTCCGGATAGCGCACGGACCAGTTGCCGGTTCCCACGCCGAGCAGCGGGTGCGCCAGCGCCATGCGCAATGTGTTCTCATACTGCAGCACGCGACCGTGGCCGCTCCCCTCCTGGTAATTCACCACGCCGCGCATGGAGTCCAGATACGGCGAGTCGCTGCGCCAGTTGAGCGTGTTCGGCAGCCAGATCGCCAGCCCCCCGCCCACGAGCGCACCCAGGACCATCAGCCGCGCGCGGCCACCCAGCGCGGCGCCGCGCCACATGCGGCGCCAGATGACGCGCGCGATGAGCGCGAGAGCGGCGCTCACGAGGAGTGCGAGCCAGGCCGCGCGCGAGCGCGAGAGCACCAGCGCGGCGGTGAGGAGCATGACGCCGAACGCGCCGAGCACGCCGCCCGCTCTGGCGCGCGCCCGCAGCGCACAGAGGAGCAGCAGCGGGAGTCCGATCACCGCCACGTGCGCGACGAAATTGCGATTCCCGAGCGTGCCGCCCGGCGCGCGGTTCAGGCTGATGTACGCACTGTCCACTCCGTAGGCCTGCAGCAGCGCGGTCAGCGCCGCCAGCACGGCCGCGAGGGCCAGTGCCACCAGCAGGGCGCGCTGTACGCCAACCTGTGCCGCGGCTCGCGCCGACCAGAACACCGCCGCCGCGGAGAGCGAGATGGCGAGCGAGCGCCCCGCCAGCCACCGGTTCCCTGCGAAGATGGCCGACAGCCCGCTCAGGACGAGATAGGCGACGAGCAGCACATCGACGCGCGTGAGGCGCAGCCGCGTCGCAGAGGCGAGGAGCGGCAGCACGGCGGCGAGCGCCACGACGTGCAGCACCAGCTCTTTCGGCAGAAAGAAGCGGTCCAGGTCGAACGCCTTGAACGGCACGGTGGCGAGGATGACGGCCACCGCGCCAACCGAGAGCGCGGCTGCCGCGAACCGGGTACCGCGGGGACCGGCGGCAGCGCTCAACCCTTGGGACGCCCCGGATCGGGCAGCGCCGCCATGTCGCGAAACGTGGGCGCGCGGCGCACCGTTGACGCCTGCTCGTACGCATAGGCCAGCCGGAGCAGCGTGGGCTCGGTGTATGCGCGTCCGATGAACGACAACCCCACAGGCAGCCCGAATGCGTAGCCCGCCGGGACCGTGATGCTGGGATACCCGGCCACTGCGGCCGGACTCGAGCTCCCGCCGCCACCCGAATCGCCGTTCACGAGGTCAACGAGCCCCGGCGGACCCTGCGTGGGCGCGATGAGCGCGTCCAGCCGGTGCGCGTGCATCACCTTGTCTATCCCGTCCGTGCGCGTGAGACGGTGATTCTTCGCTAGCGCCTTCCGGTACGCCGCGCTGGTGAGCGGTCCCTTCTTCTCCGCATCCAGCATCGTCTCCTGCCCGAAGAACGGCATCTCGCGATCGGCGTGGCGCTCGTTGAAGGCGATGACGTCGGCCAGCGAGTGCACCGGAGCAGCGCTGCCCAGCCACGCGAAGTACTTCGCCAGATCCGCCTTGAACTCATAGAGCAGCACGTCGTATTCGGAGTCGCCCCACTTGCCGGCGGTCGCGATGTTGGCGGGGTCCACGATCACGGCGCCCTGGTCCCGCATGATGCCAATGGCCGACTCGATGAGCGCATCGGTCACGCGGCTGTAGCCGAAGAACGTTTCACGCGCCACGCCAATGCGGGCGCCGCGCAGCCCCTCGGCGTCGAGGAACCGGGTGTAATCCGTGTGTGCCTTGCCGTGACTGGACGCGGTGGCCGCATCGTGCGCGTCCACGCCGGTGAGCGCGCCCAGCAGGATGGCGGCATCGGTCACCGTGCGCGCGATGGCCCCCGCGGTGTCCTGGCTGTGCGCGATGGGGACGATGCCGGTGCGGCTCACGAGTCCGAGTGTGGGCTTGATGCCCACCAGAGAGCAGGCGGCCGACGGCGAGACGACCGACCCGTCGGTCTCCGTTCCGATCGCCGCGGTCACGAAGTTCGCCGCCGTCGCGGCGGCGGAGCCCGAGCTGGATCCCGACGGGGTGCGGTCGAGCGCGTAGGGATTCCGCCCCTGCCCACCGCGTCCGCTCCAGCCGCTCGTGGAGTGCGTGGAGCGGAAATTCGCCCACTCGCTCATGTTGGTCTTGCCGAGCAGCACCGCACCCGCGCGACGCAGCCGCGCGGCCACGAACGCATCGCGCGGCGCGATGCAGCCGTCCAGCGCGAGCGAACCCGCCGTGGTGGTCATGCGGTCCGCCGTCGCGATGTTGTCCTTGAGTAATATGGGAATCCCATGCAATGGGCCGCGGACCTTCTGCGCGCGCCGTTCGGCGTCCAGCGCATCCGCGATCGCGAGCGCATCGGGGTTCGTCTCCAGGACCTGATTGAGGGCGGGCCCGCTCTGATCCAGCTCGCCGATGCGCGCCAGATAGAGTTCGGTGATCTGGCGCGAGGTGTACTTCCCGCTTCGCATCGCGTCCTGCAGTTGTGCAATGGTGACTTCATCCAGCTCGAACGGGTCCGGCGCACGCGCTGCCGCGCCGGGCCGTGCACCATCGGCGACCCGCGTCCGTGAGGCGAGGCGCGGCGCGTGCCGGTCCGCCAGTGCCGCCGCGCCGCCCAGCAGCCCCGCGCCAACGAATGCGCGGCGCGTCATGTCGCCATCGTCGTGGTGATGCTTTCTGCTCGTGTCCCGCATTGCTCCTCCCGGATGCTCGTGTTCGGGCGGGATAAGCATGTACGGACGCGGGAGTCGGCACAATGGCGCGGGGCGCGGGATATTTCTACATTGTACCATTCCAACCGGAGGGGGCATCGTGTCGCCAGCAGAGGGTGGGTCCGCCGACGCGTTCACACTGACCGCGGAAGATCGTGGCCGGTTGCGCACGGACATCAACCTCGACGCCTTCGAGCGGTTGCTCACGGTGCTTCCCCCTCCCGCCCGCCGGCTCCTGCTGCAGCTCGCCGCGCGTTCGCCCGACCTGCTCGCGATCTGGGATGAGGCGCCGGCGCTTCGCGAAAATGAGCGGGGCACGTCCGACAACGACGGCGGCTATCGCGTGCCCCGGCTCGACGAGCACGCCATGCCGCGACTCGAGGATGTCACGCTGTCGAACGAGGTGCTGCAGCAGATGCTCGCCGATGTCTTTCATCGCGAGCCCTGACGGCGGGCGCGCGGGACAGACCGCAATCACGCACGGCGGACCGCGCGGAACTTGCCGTCCGAGGCGTCGTTCAGCCGCAACGGCGGGCGCGAGCTGTCCTCGACCCGCGGCTCCTCCGGCGCGCGGCGCCGATACGGCACGAGGTCCTCGCCCAGCGTCACCAGCGAGCGCGTGACCACCGTGCTGGCGAGCGGCTCGGGAATCCCCATCACGCGCACGTACGTCTCAATCGCGCGATCGAAGGGGAGATCTTCGGCCAGGGTGTCCACGAACATCAGCGCATTGTCCACGTGCGCACGAATGATGGACTCTTCAGCGCGCGCCTGCGCCAACCGCATGCGCTTCTCGGCGGCGGTGTTCAGCTTGCGCGCGAATATTCGTTCAGGAAACAGCTTGCCCCACATGGTCGTGACTCCGGAGTGGAGTGTTGTGCTACGGTGCATCAGGGTGCTACGACGATCGTACTGGTGTGAAAGCAGGGATCGTACCACTACACTACGTGCGGAACACCCCCGGAGTTACCTGCCCGTTCACCGACCTGGACACCGGGCCGGCCACTCTGACCGCCGGACGCGGAACATTTCGAGCCGGTTGCGTGCGCCAACGGACATGGCGACTCACGCCAGCCGTCGTTCCTGCCGCAACGCCACAAGGCTCGTGATGAAGATGAGCGTCATGATCGTGGCGGAGGTGAGACACCAGATGCAGTACCCCTTGATGACGAACGACTCGATCCAGGTCAACCACGCCGAGAAGAGGACGCCCCAACCGGAGAACAGCGTCGTGAGCCACGCGGTGGTGCGGAGTGCGGCGCCCTGCACCCCCGCCAGCGCCAGCACGAGCAGCACAAGGTAGGTGAGCAGTCCCCAGGCCGCGACGGGCGCCCCCAGGAAGGTCGCCCAGCGGCTCGAATTCACTCGCTCGCACGAGCCCACCGCGCAACTGAGCGTCCCGATGTATCCCAGCTTGTACAACGTGAGGTACGCCGCGACCAGCACGCCCAGGAGCGCGAGAATCGCAATGATCATACGTGGCTTCACTGCGCGGCGCGCGGTCCCGGCTGCGAATCCGGATGAGCCGACGCCAGCCGCGCGCGTGCCGAGTCCACGAGGATCTTGAACTGGTCGTACGAGAGCGCACCCGCCACCATCTTGTCGCCAATGACGAACGTGGGCGTGGACTGCACGTGGCGACGCATGCCCTCGGCGCGATTGCTGAGAATGCGCTGCATGTGACTCTGCGCGGCAACGCACGTCTTCCACGTGTTCAGATTCACGCCGATCTGGCTCGCGTATTTGTCGAAGAACTTCTGCGGTCGGTCGGTGGCCTCGCTGTTCCACTCGGGCTGATTATAAAACAGCTTGTCGTGCATCTCCCAGAATTTTCCCTGGTCGGCGGCACACGCCGCAGCATTGGATGCCGCGAGCGAGTTGTGATGCTGCTCCAGGGGGAAATCAAAGTAGCGATAGCTGGCCAGACCGGCGTCCACGATGCGCTTGCGCACATCCGGTTCGGTAATCGTGGCGAACGTCGCGCAGGCCGGGCATTCGAAGTCGGCGAATTCGTAGATCTGCACCGGCGCGTTGGGATTTCCCATCAGATAGCCTTCGGCCTGCGCCGGCGTGGCCTTCACGTCGATGGCGTTGGGCATTCCGGTGCCGCGCCGGGCGCTGATGGCAATGAGCGCCACCCCGGCAATCGCAATGACGCCCAGTGCGATGTAGAAGGGCTTCATGTTGCGCGCCTGCTGCTTCCTGACCACGTTGGCCCGCTGCTGCCGCCGTCGTTCTGTTCGATCCCGTGCCATGGATAGTGTCTGCTTGGACTCAAGGGTGTCGGGCGCCACGCGAACGGCCGCGCGCTGCCCGCTGCTGAAAGCTAGGAGCGATGCCCCGATGCGCAAGCAACCACACATCCGCGACACCGGACCATGGCGCTCCCGCTTGACCGCGGCGGCGAAAGCAGCGAGCATCATCGCGCGCCGCGATCGGGCGCCCCTCACGATTCCCCCCCGGAGCAGATCATAGACGCCGACCTTCTGCGCGTGCCCGCGGGTCCGGGTGCGCTGCACATGGAGCGCTACGGCCACGGCGGCCGCGCTGTGATCCTGCTGCACGGCTTCGCCACGTCGGGATTCCTCTGGCGCAACGTGGCCGCCGCCATTGCCCGCGAGGGCCACAGCGCGTACGCCGTGGATCTCATGGGGTACGGCGAGTCGGACCGCCCGCTCGATGGCGACTACTCGATCGCGGCGCAGACGGACTATCTGCAACATGCGATGGCCTCACTGCGTATTCCATCAGCGATGGTCGTGGGGCTCGGCATCGGCGGCGGGATCGCGCTGCGACTCGCCGTGTTGCACCCCGCGCTCGTGGAGCGGTTGACGCTGGTGAACAGCGTGGCGTTCGACGAATGTCCGGGACGCGATGTGCGCATGGTGCAGCTTGGTGCGGCGCGCTTCGCCATTCGTGTGACGCAGGGATTGCTGGGTGCGGCGCCCGTGCTGCGCCGCGTGCTCGAAGAGAGCGTGGCGCGCGCGGATGCGATGCCGGCGCGGCTGGTGGCCCGCTACCTCGCGCCGTACGTGGGAGGCGATGGAGTGGCGCACCTGCTCACGCTGGCGCGTGCACTGCACGCCGCCGACGTGGAGGAGCTCGACCTCTCCACGCTGCACATGCCAACCGTGATCATCTGGGGCGAAGCGGATCCGTGGCTCGATTCGGGACTCCCCGAACGACTGCAGGGCGCGATCCCGTCGAGCGCGCTGGTGCGGTTGCCGGATGTAGGTCGTTTCGTTCCGGAGGAAGTTCCCGACGTCCTGAGTCAGCTCCTGATCGAGGAGCTCGAGGCTACAAATCGCACTTCGTTCTGAGTATATTTATTGGTCTCCAACCAAATTCCAATTGCATGGGTAAACAGAGAAACAATCATCGTCGGGAAGTGACAGCGCCAGCGCCATTCGAGGAAGCGCGCAACGAGTTGTTCCAGCACATAATCCGGTGCGGTGTCCTGCAGGCCACCGCCGAGCACCAGGCCGAATGGTTCGACGAAACCATGGCATACCTGGAAGATCGGTATCCGGAGCTCAGCCCCGAACAGTTCCAGGATCTCAAGAGCGCGGGCCTGCGATTCTGCGCCCCTCCCAAGGTCAATACCGAAATCGAAACAGCGGACACGGCGAGCGCGGCATAGCAGGCGCGCAG
>JBOHTE010000240.1:0-7241 GCA_050733555.1 Gemmatimonadaceae bacterium
CACTGATGCGTCATCAATTCATTGCGCGGCCGACAATGCTCGCGCACGAGTTTTCCTGATCATTCCTCGAGGTCGATGTCATGGCGTCTCTCAAGTCCCTCTTTGGCGGTCGTCCGAGCGCTGCAGCCGAGCCTGCGCAGGATGCGGCCGTCGTGCCGCACAGCGACTCGCTCCTCATCTCCACCCGCGGCATCGAGAAGTCCTTTCCGATCGCCAATGGACAGGTCTTCGTGCTCCGGCGCATCAGCTTCGACATCAAGCCCGGCGAGTTCGTGTCCATCATGGGTCCATCCGGCGCGGGCAAGTCCACGCTGCTCAGCGCGCTCGGCATGCTCGACAGCGAGTGGGCGGGCGAGTACTGGTTCCTCGGCACGCCGGTCCACAAGCTGTCCATCAAGGAGCGCGTCGCGCTCAACAAGCGCTACATCGGATTCGTCTTCCAGCAGTACCACCTGATCGACGACCTCACGGTCGCGGAAAATCTGGACATCCCGCTCTCGTACCGGAACGTGAAGAAGAGTGAGCGCGAGGCGCTGGTGGCGGATTCGCTGGACCGTTTCAACATCGTAGGCAAGAAGGATCTCTATCCGCGGCAGCTCTCGGGCGGGCAGCAGCAGCTCGTGGCCGTGGCGCGCGCGGTGATCTCCAGCCCGCAGCTCATTCTCGCGGATGAGCCCACGGGCAACCTGCACTCGAGTCAGGGCGCAGAAATCATGGAGTTGTTCACGCGACTGAATCAGGCCGGGACGACGATCATTCAGGTCACGCACTCGGAGACCAACGCGGCCTACGGGAATCGCGTGATCAATCTGAAGGATGGCTGGATCGTGGGCGAGTAGGACTCCCGGACGCTCGCACCGCGGCGGCGAGTCTGTCCACGACGGTCGTCAGCGTCCGCTGCTTGCGCCGCGCGGTGAGCGTGAAAGCCGTGCGCGCGATGCCATACACCGTGCCGAAGATGGCGACGGCGACACCGGCCACTCCAACCACGGGCAGGACGTGATTGCTGGCAAGCGCGGCAACCATCGGCACACCGATGCCTCCTCCCCCGCCCCCAAGAATGCCGCCAAACATCCCTCCGGCAATCGAAGCGAGGGACTCTTCGGCCCGAATGGTCGTCGCGCCGTCGCGCGGCACAATGCTCAGGTACAGCCGCCGCTGGCCCTGGGATGAGCTCCAGGCAAGCGACCGCCCCAGCGTACTCGCATGGCCTGCGTCGGCCATACCCCGCTGGATGATCTCGACGAGCCGGTCGTACGTATCGGGCCGGGCCTCGCCGTCCACGCGCACCTCGTACACGATGCGTGTGGCTGCACCGAGGAACATGCGCGCCAGACGCGTGCCGCCGGTGTGCGGCGCCGTGTCCTGGGACACGGCCGAGTCGCCCGGTGCGAGCCCCATCTCCTGGGCCGCACGCTCGACGAAGCGCTCGCCAATGCCGGCTTCCACAGCGGCCGCGCGGGCGTCGTCGAGCCGATAACCATGCGTAAGCGAGGCGGCTTCGCGAGCCTCCGACCGCAGCACCGGCTCATGCAGCGCGGTGCGCGATCCCGTCCGTGCCTGCAGCTCCGCCGCCCTGCGCCAGAGTTCCTGCGCATCCCCCTCGGAGATCACCTGCGGTGCCACGCCGACGGTACTCCCCGGATCGCGCTCCGCCACGCGCAGTGCCTGCTCGAGCGCATCGGCGAGATCATTGCCGCGTTGAAAGCGCGCGGCCGGGTCCTTGGCGAGACACGTGTCCACGACGCTCGCGAGTGCGGCCGGCAGATGCGGCGCGACGCTGGCCGCGGGGGGCGGGCGCGTGGTCACGTGCGCGACGAGTACCGCCGATGCCGTCTCGCTGTCGAACGGCAGCCGTCCCGTCAGTGCGAGGTACGCCACCACTCCCAGCGAGTACAGGTCGCTGCGCCCATCCACCAGCTCGCCGCTCACCTGTTCGGGGCTCATGAAGTGCACGGTGCCGAGGACCTGACCTGTCGCCGTGAGCGGCGCGGCTTCTGCCACACGGGCGATTCCGAAGTCGGTGACGAGCGCGCGCTGGGAGCCCGGCTCCAGCAGAATGTTCTCCGGCTTCACGTCGCGATGCACGACACCGTGCAGATGCGCGTAGTCGAGCGCGCGCGCGACTTCCACGAGTACCGGCACCGCTTCCGCCGGCGCCAGAATGGACTGGCGGCGAATGCGCTGCCCCAGCGTATCGCCATCCACGAGCGCCATGACGTAGAACACGAACGGATCGACTTCGTCGGCGCGAAAGATCGGCACGATGTTGGGGTGCGACAGCTTCGCCGCCGTGCGCGCCTCGCGCAGAAAGCGCTCCCGTACCTGAGCGCTCCCCGAGAGGTGCGGCAGGAGTGCCTTGATGGCTACCGGACGATCCAGCTTGACGTCGGTGCCGCGGTACACCACGCCCATTCCCCCCCGGCCGATCTCGCGCTCGACCTCGAAGTCCGGTCGCAGCGCCTCCGCCAGCGCCACCTGCTCGGCGGCGGTCGCGTCGGGGGTCATGAATGGCGTTGGCTGCGTGGTGTCCGGATCGGCATCGTGAGCAATGGTAGCCCTGAACAGGACAACAAACAATCACCGCCGCCCCGGCCCGATTTCATGGGGAATGGGGAATCGGCCTCCCCATTCCCCATTCCCGATTGCCCATTCCCCTTCGTTCCCCATTCCCCATCATTCCCCATTCCCCATATTTCCCCCATGCCCACCCGCATCCTGATCGCTGACGATCAGCCCGACGTCGTCGAAGCGCTGCGCCTCATGCTCAAGGCCGAAGGCTTCGACATCGAGACGGCGCGCTCCGTGGCGCAGATCGCGTCCATCGTCGAGACGCGCGAGCTGGATGCCGTGATCATGGATCTCAACTACACCCGCGACACGACGTCGGGGCGCGAAGGGCTCGACCTGCTCCCGCGCCTTCGCGAGCTCGACCAGACGCTCCCGATCATCGTCATGACCGCGTGGGGAAGCGTGGATGGCGCGGTGGACGCCATGCGGCACGGGGCCTGGGACTACATCGAGAAGCCGTGGAACAACACGCGCCTCATGGCCACGGTACGCACGCAGCTCGAACTCGGGCGCGCGGTGCGCCGCGCGCAGCATCTCGAAAGCGAGAACCGGCTGCTCCGTCCCGAGGCCGCGCCGGAGCTCATCGCCGAGTCGCCGCGCATGCGCCCTGTGCTCGAACTGATGCGGCGCGTGGGTCCATCGGATGCGAACGTCCTGATCACCGGGGAGCACGGAACCGGCAAGGAGCTGGTGGCGCGCTGGCTGCACGCCGCGTCCGCTCGCGCGACCCGGTCGTTCATCGCGGTGAACATGGGCGGACTGTCGGCGGGGCTGTTCGAGAGCGAGCTGTTCGGGCACGTGAAAGGAGCGTTCACCGATGCGCGAACCGATCGTGCGGGCCGCTTCGAGCTGGCCGACGGCGGGACGCTCTTCCTCGATGAGATCGCGACGCTCCAGCCCGAGCTCCAGGCCAAGCTGCTGCGCGTGCTGCAGTCGCGCGAGATCGAGCGCGTGGGCTCGGCGCGCCCGCGCGCGGTGGACGTCCGCGTGCTCTCGGCGACCAACGTGGACCTGCGCGAGGAAGTGGATGCCGGGCGATTTCGCGAGGACCTGCTCTTCCGGCTCAACACCATCGAGATCACGCTGCCGCCGCTGCGGGAGCGCCGCGAAGACATTGCGCCGCTCGCCACCTACTTCCTGCGCCGCCACGCCGCGCGTTATCACAAACCGCTCACCGGTCTGGACAGCGTGGCCATGCAGGTGCTGCTCGATCACAGTTGGCCGGGCAACATTCGCGAGCTCGATCACGCGGTGGAGCGCGCCGTGCTGCTGGCGCAGGGCGACGTGGTGCGCGCCGGCGATTTCGCGCTGCGCGCGAGCACCACGTCGTCGCCATCGCGTCTCGACGAGCTCACGCTCGAGGACGCGGAGCGTCTGCTCATCCAGAAGGCGCTGAGCCGCTTCGATGGCAACGTCACGCTGGCTGCCCGGGCGCTGGGATTGAGCCGGAGCGCTCTCTACCGGCGTCTCGCGTCCCATGGCCTCTGACTCCGAGCGGCGTCGCCCTGCATCCCGATTCGAACGGCGGCTGATCGCGCTCGCGCTGCTTGCTGGCGCGCCGGGCGGCATCATCGCGATGTCGCTCATCTGGTTCGGTGACTACTCCGACCGGCTGCGCTGGACGCTGACGCTGGTCATCGTGGTCCTGTGGATCGGCATCGCCCTCGCCATCCGCGAGCGCGTCGTGCGCCCGCTGCAGACCATCTCCAACATGCTCGCCGCGCTCCGCGAAGGAGACTTTTCCGTGCGCGCGCGCGGCGCCCGGATTGACGACGCCCTCGGCCTCGCGCTGCTCGAAGTGAACTCGCTGGGCGAGACGCTGCGCTCGCAGCGCCTGGGCGCCGTGGAGGCCACCGCGCTGCTGCGCACGGTGATGGAGGAGATAGACGTCGCCATTTTCGCCTTCGACGAGCGACGCCAGTTGCGCCTCGTGAACCGGGGCGGCGAGAAGCTGCTCGGCGCGGGGCAGAGTGAGCTCATTGGCCGCACTTCCGCGGCGCTCGGGCTGGCGGCGTGCCTGCGGGGGGAGCCGGACCGCACAATCAACGCGACGTTCCCGGGCGGCACCGGACGCTGGCAGCTCCGGCGCGGCACCTTCCGGCTCGACGGGCGGCCGCAGCAGCTCGTCGTGCTTTCCGACCTGAGCAAGGCGCTGCGCGACGAGGAGCGCCTCGCCTGGCAGCGCCTCATTCGCGTGCTCGGCCACGAGATCAATAATTCGCTCACGCCCATCTCGTCCATCGCGGGTAGCCTGCGCAGTCTGATCACGCGCACGCCGCTGCCCGATGACTGGCGCGAGGATGCGGTGGGCGGCCTCACGGTGATCGCGGGGCGTTCCGAGTCGCTGAGTCGCTTCATGGCGGGCTATGCGCTGCTCGCGCGCCTTCCCGCGCCGCGTCGCCGTCTGATGGAAGTCGGGCCCTGGGTGCGCCGCGTCGCGCAGTTCGAGCGGCGCGTGCCGGTGTGCGTGCAGGCGGGGCCGCCCATCACCATTGCCGGTGATGGCGACCAGCTCGATCAGCTCCTGATCAATCTCGTGCGCAACGGCGCGGATGCGGCGCTCGAGACGCACGGTGGCGTGACCATGGGCTGGAGCAGCGACGGCACCACGCTGGATGTCTGGGTGCGCGACGACGGCCTGGGCATCTCCGACACCGCGAACCTGTTCGTCCCGTTCTACACCACGAAGCCAAGCGGCAGCGGTATCGGTCTCGCGCTGAGCCGGCAGATCGCCGAAGCGCACGATGGCACGCTCACCGTCGCGAACCGGACCGACGCCCGCGGCTGTGAGGCACATGTCCGCCTCCCGCTCGTCGCGAGCCGGTAGCTGGAGTTTCCCGTGAAGCGAGCTACAGGCCGGCTAGCCCGGACTGCTCGCGACGGCGCAGACGTTCCGGGGATTGTAGTTCTCCATGGCGCTCCCGCGCGAACTGCTCGCCGAATCGATGCCAGCGCCCAAAGTCCCGTCGCCCACGGCGCTCGACTCAGCGCGCGGATGAGGACGAGCGCGCTGATGCGGGAGATGAGTTCGGAACTCGGCGTGCGCCTCGAGCAGCTCGGTTGTAGATCGTGATCAGATCTGCAATTTCTGGCGAGCCCGACGCATCCGCATCAAGGGTCCGAACCTTGGCTGGCGCCTCCAACCGGTGGCACTCGGTAGACGGCCCCCTACGGTCCATTGTGCGGAACGGAGATGTTGCCGCCGGCGATCGTCACCGCGTTCGACCGCGCCGTCGCCGGACTTCCCGGCAACGAGAGCGTCGCTGGCCCACCCACCCAGATCCGGTCGACCCCCGTGCCCGGATCCCCGCGGTCCTCCACGTAGACGGTGAAGCTCTGGCCGCCGGTTGTCACGTAGCCGTGGGCCGTCGCGTCCCACGTTGTGTACGTCGCCTTGCCGCTGAGCGCCGCCCACCCCATCGGCACGGTCGCGTCCACGCCGAGCGCGAGACCGGCGAGCGCGTTACTCGTGAGGCTCGACGTCGTGCCGTCGGGATGACGCCGGACGACGATCAGGCTGCCCTTGGCCCCGTCCCCATTCTTCTTGTACTTCGTGGTGATGCCGAAGCGAACGCGGTCGCCGTTCATCGTGTACGTCCCGCCACCGGTCACGAAGCCGAGGCTCGGGTCGAACACCGTGAACGCGTCGCTGTAGGTGGCGATGTAGTAGTCGCCCGTCACGGTCACCTGCACCTCGTACGCGTTGACCGCGATTGCCCCCGGGTTGGTGCACGTGAAGCCGCGGACAGCGGCGTAGCCGCTCCCGGAAACTCCCGTGGGTGTGCAGGTGAGCGTGTAGGCACTTCCGGGTCCGACGGGCACCAGTGTCACCGTCATCCCGGCGTTCGCGACGTTGCCGATCCCGGTCGTTCCAGGTGAGGTCGCAACGTCGGGCTCGTTCTCCTTCACGCCGATCGCCAGCGACAACGCAGCGGCATTGAGCGCGCCACCCGGTGAGCTGACCTGGAGTGCGGCATCGTTTGCCGCATCGTACAGAACCGTCGCATCCTCCCGAGTGACCGTCAGGCTCGCCGAGCCCGTCGAGCCGTTGAACGAGGAGCTCGTGCTGGTGAACGCGGCATCGGTCTGATAGCTGCCCTGCCCGAGCGTGACCTGCACGTCGGACAGCGACGCGAGGCCGCCGGTGCCTAACGCGACCGGGCTCCCCACGTTGTTGCCGTTGATCCGGAACTGAACCGTGCCCGCGGCGGCCGAGCCGTTGACGGTCGCGGGCGTCACGGTCGCACTCAGCGTCACGCGATCGCTGTACTGCTGGGACGACGGGCTGACGACGAGACTCGTCACGGATACGGCCGGATCCACCGTGTGATCGGCACTCCCTTCGCTGAGCAGGAAATTCTCGCCGCCGCCGTAGCATGCGACCAGCGTGTGGCTTCCGATGGTGAGCGCGCCCGTGGAGAACGACGCCTGACCACCCTCATCGAGTGCCACGCTCGCGGCGAGTGTGGCGGAGGGTGCCGCACACGTGCCGCCTTCGATGAACGTCACCGATCCGCCTGAGGCGGCCGATCCGCCTTTCTTCGCCGTAACGGTCGCGGTGAACGTCGCCAATTGCCCGAACGCCGACGGGTTCGGCGTGGATGCGAGCGCGGTGTTCGTCTCCTGCGGACCGGCGATGTCGGCTGGAACGTCGAGCTGGTGTTCGAAGT
>JBOHTE010000241.1:0-1085 GCA_050733555.1 Gemmatimonadaceae bacterium
TGCCCACCACGCCGCCAGGGCGCCATGGCCAATTCGCACGCAGAGCACGGCGACGACCTGCTCGGCGACTGGAGGTGCGTCGCGTACCGCGGACAGCGCTTGCCGGCAGTGGAGGGCGACCAATGCATCGTGGGTGCCGGTCTCACGCTTCGAGCGGACGGCACGTTTTCGTTTGCAGAGCTCGTGGTGACGCTGGACCGTAACGCACCGCACGTGAATCCGGACACCCCTCTTTCCGACGCGCGCGCGCACGTGGGCACGTACAGCATGCGCGTCGCAAGTACTTCGGGAGGAGAACGTCTGGTGGAGATCTCGCTTCACGCGTCGAGCTGGGTGCGAACTGCGGTTCAGGAGAGGGGATCCCACACGTCGCGGAGCCAGCAGGTCATGGATATCGATGTCGTGGTACCGTCGTGGAATGAGCTGCGGGCAGTCGTGACTGAAGATGGCAGAGCCGTAGAGTATCGCTTCGAGCGATAGGCTGCCTGGGATGCGGCCGACGCCTTGGCATCGAGCGAATTCAGGGAAAGGATGATGCACCGTTGGGAGCCGCGCAGCCGGCCCAGCCGCTGGCCGCGCAACGTGAGCTGGCGCAGGCACCCCGGGTACGATTGACAGGCGCGAAGCAGCCGAGCGCGAAAGCGGCGGGATAGGCGGAACGTCCCATGTGCGCGAGCGATGGGTGACGAACAATGCCGGTGCGGACAAGGCTGTTCGCCATCACCCTTCGCGCGGGAGGTTTCATGAAGCTGCTTGGCAGGTGCTCCGTGTTCGCGGGCGGATTCCTGATTGCGCTGCTGCTTGGAGGTTGCCAGGACGAACCAACAGCAATTCCCTCAAGGAAGTCGCCACCACATGCGCTCGTTCATGCGTCGATCATGAGCACGAGGATCGGGAACGCCATCGACATCGGTTCGTTTGGCTTTGGGTCTGCCGGAATCCTTAGCATGAGCAACTCGGGCGATATCGCCGGAACTGCAGCGATTGATGCGACGAATGCACAGGATCCCTGGTTCTGGTCTCCTGCTGGCGGCCTCGTGGACATGGGCCTCCCCCGCTCTTGCACTGACGCGTTCGCAAACGGA
>JBOHTE010000242.1:0-4371 GCA_050733555.1 Gemmatimonadaceae bacterium
CTACTGGAACGCCATCGTCGGCAACGGCGGCCAGGAGAGTGAGTGCGGCTGGTGCAAGGGCAAATGGGGACTGTCCTGGCAGCAGCCGTTAGTGGAGCGGCACGCCCGCGGCGCGACTGGCGGCGGCGCCCGCCTGACAAGAAGGGCGATCCGCATGTCGCGCGTCAGTCGCCGGATCAATTCGTCGATCTACCATCTCGTCGAGCGCACCGAGCGCGAGATTCTCGACACCTGATCTCCTTCGATCGCGAGAGGCCAGCCCTTGCGCATCCGCTTCGCGCGTAACAGCATGGTGCTCGCGTTCACCGAACCCACTGATTTGCAGGACTGTCGGCCAATGTCCCGACCCCGTTTCCGCCAATCGAGAGGTGACGCCCTGGCCCGCCCTGTACGCTGCGCCGTGCTCTTCACGCCCCTCGTGCTCCTCGCTTTCGCCTTTGAACGAGCCAGCGCTCAGCGTGCCGGGATCCGATACGACGCGATGACTCACGACAGCGTCGAGATCCTCGGCTTACTGCCAGTGGCGGTCAAGTCGAGCGATACGGTCCTCGTCATGGTCTATCGGACCTTTCTGCCGCCGGGAGACACTGCCGGCGCTCGCCGCGAGGCGTTGCCATGGTGGCCATGGCTCGCCGCCCAGACGACGCGCGGCAAATATCGAAAGGCAGCCATCCTTGTCGTATGGCCGACCGCGATGGACGACTCACTCTTCGAGCACGGCGTTGCGGCGCGATATACCGTGCTCTTCACGACGGACTCCCTCGGGTGCTGGCACGTCGCGAATGACACGACGCCAATCCAGACGTGCGACCGCACCTGGTCGCGCGGGTGGCCGCCGGACTCGGGGTCGCCGCCGATTTCTAATCGATGAGGAAGATTTGACACCCGCCAAGTTGAAGACGCGTCAGGAAGAGTGGATGAAGCAGTTCGCGGCTGCGCATACGTAGCTCCGATCTCCTGGCCGGCGCGACAATGCGTCCAGTACTCCGACAAGGCCACCGTCATGCTCTGACGGTGGCCTTGTCACTGTCCGCGGCCATCCCTTGCCCTTGCGCCGCGCCGCCGTCGTAGCGCATATGTGGGCGCCGGCCGCTCCCCCTTCCGCCGAGGTTCACTCCATGCCGTCCTTCTGTCGCGCCGCGCTCCGCCTGGCGACGATCACTCTGCTCTTCGCCGCGGTCGCCTTCGCCCCCTCCTACGCCGGCGCCCAGAAGCAGGCACGCGCCAAGGACGCGCCGAAGAATCAGTCGGTCGTCGGCGCGATGCGGGGCTCGGCGCCCGACAGCACGTTCCTGTCCGCGCTCGAGTGGCGGTTCATCGGCCCGGAGGGGAACCGCACCGACGCCATCGCAGGCGTGCCGGGCGATCCCAACACGTACTACGCCGGCGCGGCAAGTGGCGGCGTATGGAAGAGCACCGACGGCGGCGCGCACTGGAAGGCGATCTTCGACGACCAGCCGGTCCAGTCGATCGGTGCCATCGCGGTCGCGCCGAGTGATCCCAGCGTCGTCTACGTCGGCACTGGCGAGCCGTACATCCGCAGCCACATCTCCATCGGCTGGGGGATGTTCCGCTCCACCGACGCCGGCAAGACGTGGTCGCGCATCGGGCTCGAGAACACCGGGCGCATTTCGCGCATCGCCATCGATCCGCGCGACCCCGATCGCGTGTACGTCGCGGCGCTCGGGACAGCGTACGGACCGCAGCCCGACCGCGGCGTCTTCCGCACGACTGACGGCGGCAAGACGTGGGAGAAGGTGCTGTTCGTAAACGACTCGACGGGCGCGGTGGATGTGATCCTCGACCCGGGGAATCCGCGCACGCTCTACGCGACCACGTGGCAGATCGAGATCCACACGTGGGGCCGCGAGAGCGGCGGCAAGGGGAGCGGCATCTGGAAGTCCACCGACGGCGGCACGACGTGGAAGCGGCTCACGGGGCACGGGCTCCCGCTCAAGCCGTACGGCAAGGCGACGATCGGCATCAGCCCGGCCAACCCGCAGCGGCTCTACGCGCAGATCGAGACGGGTGACGGCGTGCCGTGGCACGGCGCGCCGACCGACACCGGGAGACTCTGGCGGTCGGACGACGCGGGCGCGACGTGGAAGCTCGTCAACAGCGACCTCAAGCCAATGGGGCGCACGGCATATTACAGTCGCATGGGTGTCGAGCCGGACAATGCCGACGAGGTGTACTTCCTCGCCGCTGACTTCACCAAGACGCTGAACGGCGGAATCACGATAATCGACCTCCCCGACTCGGAGATCCCGCGCGGCGACCATCACGACATCTGGATCGATCCCACCAACGGCGCGCGCATCGCCGTCGCGCACGATGGCGGTGTGGGGATCTCGACCAATCGCGGCAAGACGTGGATGCGGCTGCAGCTCCCGATCGCGCAGATGTATCACGTCACGGTGGACAACCGCATCCCGTACTACGTCTACGGCAACAAGCAGGATGGCACCTCGTACATGGGGCCGAGCAATTCGAAGGAAGGGTTCTTCGGCTCCGATGCCGGGATTTGGCGTGGGACGTGGCGCTCGGTGGGCGGCGGCGAGAGCGGCTTCGCGACGCCCGACACCGTCGACACGAACACCGTCTGGTCGAGCGCCTCGGGGACGGGCGCGGTGGGCGGTATCGTCGTCCACTACGACATCCCGACGGCGATCGTGCGCAACGTGGAGGTGTGGCCGGAATACATCGCCGGCGCGCCCGCGGCGGAGGCGAAGTACCGGTTCATATGGAACTTCCCCTTCATCATCTCGCCGCACGACCACACTACGCTGTACACGGGGTCGCAGTACCTCCACCGCACCACCAACGGTGGCCAGAGCTGGGAGGTGATCAGCCCCGACCTCACCCGCAACGACAAGTCGAAGCAGGGGATCTCGGGGGGACTCACCCCCGACAACATCGGCGTCGAGTACGCCGACGTGATCTACTGGATCGCCGAGTCGCCGCTCGCGAAAGGCGAGCTGTGGGTGGGGACGAACGACGGGCTGGTGCAGCTCTCGCGCGACGGCGGCACGTCGTGGACGAACGTCACGCACCTGCCGGGCGGATACCCCGCGTGGGGGACGGTGTCGAGCATCGAGCCGTCGCGGTTCACGCCGGGAACGGCGTACGTGACGATCGATGGCCACCAGGAAAACGACCGGGATCCGTGGGTCTATCGCACGGCTGATTGGGGAAAGAGCTGGACGCTCATCACGCGCGGCCTGCCGAAGACGCCGCTCTCGTACGCCCACAGCATCCACGAGGATCCGGCGCGCAAGGGGCTCCTCTACCTCGGCACCGAGGGCGGGATCTACGTGAGCTTCGACGCCGGCGACAACTGGTGGCCGCTGCAGAACAACCTGCCGCACGCGCCGGTGTACGGCGTGACGGTGCAGCCGCATTTTGACGATCTGGTAGTCGGCACCTATGGCCGCGGCTTCTGGATCCTCGACGACCTCACGCCGCTGCAGCAGTGGGGCGCATCGCTGGTGTCGAAGCCGCTGGCGCTGCTGCAGCCGCGCGACCAGTACCGCTTCCGCAGCGTCGCCGAGCCGGCGACGGAGCTGGACGACATCGTCGCCGGGAAGAATCCGCCGCCGGGGGCGACGCTCGACTTCTGGCTCGCCACGGCGCCGCCGGACACGGCGAAGGACAGCGTGACGGTCACGATCGCCGATGCCCAGGGGACGAGCGTGCGCACGATGAAGGTGAAGCCGCACGCCGGGCTCAATCGCGTGCAGTGGGACCTGTGCGGCGAGAAGACGAAAGAAGCGCGGCTCCGCGCCGACCCGCTCTACGCCGACTGGATGAACATCCGCGTATCGGGGAAGGCGGCGCCGGGGATCGGCCGCTACGCGATGCTCGAGCCGCCGGGGACATACACGGTGACGGTGTCGCTGGGCACGCTGCGCGACGCGAAGAAACTGAACGTCCTCAAGGACCCCGCCGCGGGCGGCACCGAGCAGACGGTCGCCGAGCAGACGGCGTTGGAGCGCAGCCTCACGTCGGACATCGACGACGCGGTGGACCAGGTCAACGCGCTGGAGGTGGTGCGCGGGCAGTTGGCGGGGCTGATCTCGCTCGCGGGGAAGGACTCGTCGTTCGCCGACGTGCGGAGCGCGAGCGAGGCGCTGCGCGACAAGCTGGTAGGCGTGGAGCAGCAGCTCTTCCAGATGAAGGTAACGGGACGCGGTCAGGACGACGTGCGATGGTCGCCGAAACTGACCGAGAAGCTCCTCTACCTCGCCGACGAGGTGGGCGGGTCGGACTACGCGCCGACGGAGCAGGCAAAGCAGGTCGCGCAACTGCTGCGCGGGCAGCTGGAGACGATCAAGGCGCAGGTGACGCGGCTGCTGAAGGAGGACGTGGTGG
>JBOHTE010000243.1:0-3192 GCA_050733555.1 Gemmatimonadaceae bacterium
GCATGATACCGGACCGCGTAGAACCAGGGCATGGGGTGACCACCAAGCCAAGCCCGCACTCCGTGGATGAGACGCTCGCGCATCTCGAGTCCACGGTCCGCGCCAAGGGGCTGACGGTGTTCGCGAACATCAATCACACGGCGGGCGCCGCGCAGGCAGGACTCCGCATGCAGGAGGCGCACCTGTTGATCTTCGGCAGCCCGAAGTCGGGCACGCCCATTATGGTGGCGGCGCCGCTCGCCGCACTCGCGCTGCCGCTCAAGGTGCTCGTGTGGGCCGACCACGATGGACACACGTTCGTGAGCTACGACAGTCCGGGGTACCTCGCCGAGCGATTCGCGATCCCCGCGGATCTCATCAGGAACATCGCGGGTATTGACGCCCTCACCGACGCAGTGGTGGGGTGACGACGGAGTGTAGACGGATGCCGCGGGTCACCACCCGGATCGATCCGCGTTCACTCACAGATGATCAGGAGGAGTCGATGGTCACCGTTTCAATCGAGGGCGACCACCTCAGACTGGCGGTGCAGGGGTGGGACAAGATCTGGGCGGTCAGGAGCCAACTCGATATCCCGCTTGCGAATATCCTCTCGGTTCGGATTGCCCCCGAAGAAGCGCGTGGCTGGTGGCACGGAATCCGCATGCCCGGCACTCAGATTCCGGGCGTCATGATCGCGGGTACGTTTTACCAGCACGATGGCGCCGTGTTCTACGACGTGCACGACCCCGAGCAGACCGTCGTGCTGGATCTCGACCACGACCACTTCAAGCGTCTCGTGGTCCAGGTTGACGATCCTGCGGCAACGGTTGCGATGCTCCAGACGGCGCTGCGGTCACGAAGATCCTGATCCGATGCGCCCGATGACGTCACGCTACTTCCACCGAGAGAGTTTCCGATGGTCGCCACGAGCTTCATCACGTACTACACCGGATACCGCGCGTTCCGACAGCACCTGTTCGATCTCTTCACGTCGGAGGGCGCGGTGCTCAAGACGAAGGACATTCCGAGCAGCCTGGGAACGACGTGGGGGTACTGGCTGGCCGAATGGGACGGCCGCCACCCCGAGCTGCAGCGATCCGCGGCGTCCATTGGAGAGGATGAGATCAAGCTGTTCTACGATCTCTGCCAGCTCATCCAGCCCGAGCGGTCGTACATCATTGGCAATTCATTTGGTCTGAGCACATTCTGCCTGGCACTGGCGTGGCCGGCCGGGTTCGTGGTGGCCATTGACACGTGGGGCGATGCGGACACGCTCAACATGGCCAAGCCGCTGTTCGAGCGGATCATGGCGCACGGTGAGATCGCGAACGTGCGCGTGCACACCGGCGCTAGCCCGCAGGACACGGCGGCGGCGATGACGCTCTTTCCCACACCCGCGAAGCCGCTGTCCCTCTACTTCATTGACGGCCTGCACCGCAATCCCGCCGCGCTGCACGATTTCGAGGGTGCGCTCCCGTTCCTCGACAGCTCCTCGGTGGTATTGTGGCACAACGTCAACGCGGTGGCCGAGAGTTTTCGCACGGCGTACGAGCAGGGGGGGCGCGCGTTGTTCGATCAGCATCACGTCCTGCGCACGCACGGACCGCTGGGCATCGACTATTCGAGCAGTGCGCACCCGCTGCTCCATGCGTATCTGCATGACGCGACGCTCATCTGGAACAACTGGGAGTACTACCTGGCGCTGCTCGAGCGCGAGGACATGCGGCGCTGGCAGGGCGACGCATCGCTGGCCACGCTCCCGCGTCGCGTGGCTGCCGCGGCATACCGCCGTCTCACGCACGCTCGACCGGGTGATGGCGCGTCACAATGAGTCGTCCCGCCGCCGTCATCGTCGGGCTGGAGGCGAACGGGCTCGGCGTCGCGCGCGCGTTGGCGGCGGGCGGAGTGCCGTGCATCGGACTCACACCGCCGGGCTGGAACCCCTGCCGCCGCACGCGCACCTGTCGCGTGGTGGACCTCGCGGCGTGGACGGAAGACGACTGCATTGCCGGACTGCTCGCGATCGGGACGTCGCTCGACGACAAGGCCCCACTGCTCATCACCAAGGACGAGGCGGTTCTGTGGATCGCGCGACACCGCGAGGAGCTGAGCGAGTTCTACGAGATCAATCTGCCGCAGGACGACGTCATCCGGATGTTGATGAGCAAGCGCGCCTTCGTGGAGCGCGCGCAGCGTGAGGGCTGGCCCGTTCCGCAGACGTGGTTTCTCGATGGATCAGCCGACTTTCACACACGTCTGTCCGAGTTCGTCTACCCGTGCATTCTCAAACCACAGATCAAGAACAGCGCGTTCCGCTTGAACGCGCCCTGGAAGGCGTTCCGGGCGCAGTCGGAGCACGAGCTGGTCACGGCGTATGAGATGGTGGCTCAGTGGGAGCCGGAGGTCGTCGTCCAGGAGTGGATTCCCGGCGAGGATGAGCGCGTCGCCTTCTGTCTGAGCTATTGCGACCGCGCGGGGCAACCGCTCGCGCTCTTCTCGGGGCGCAAGCTGCGGCAGTGGCCGATTGACTGTGGCAACACCGCGCTGGCTGAACCGGCGCCCGCCACGTGGGCAGGTCCGATCACCGACCTGACCAGGCGCATCTTTCGTCAGGTCGACTTCAGCGGTCTCGGATCCGTGGAGTTCAAGATGCGACCCGGCACGGACGAGCCCGTGATCACCGAACCCACGGTCGGCCGCACGAACTATCAGAACGAGATCGCCGTGCTGAACGGCGTGAACATTCCGCTCATCGCCTATCACGAGCTCGCCAGCCTGCCGTTGCCGCCCGCGCACCCGCACCCGCGGCCCGTGAAGCTGATTGACGGGCACGCCGAGTGGCGCGCTGCCCTCGCCTACCGCCGCGCGGGACGGCTGACGCTGTCCCGCTGGTGGTCGCAGCGACGCGGGCCAAGCCGCTACATGCTGTTGCGCGCCAGCGATCCGCTTCCCTTCGTGGTCGCCATGCAGGCGCGCCTGCGTGAGCAACTGGGCAATGCCGCAGAGATCGTGTTCGGTTCCCGCGTGCGGCGAGCGCTGGCCAGGATCACGTAGACGGTTCCGGACGTCGGCGGTCGGAATGCAACGACGCGCGGTAGGTTGCGACCTTCCGATTTCTTTCGAGACTTCCTGTCAATTCCGGAATTCAGATGATCATGACGATTCGTGCGGCTCTTCTGGGCGTGCTCACCATCAGCTTCACGTCGGTGT
>JBOHTE010000244.1:0-4902 GCA_050733555.1 Gemmatimonadaceae bacterium
GCGCAGGGCAGCCGATCGCGCAGGGCGAGCGCGGGAATGCATGGCGTGGGAACGATCGCGTCCCTAATGCGATCGCGCGCGGCGCGGATGTCGGCGAGGGTTGGCATGGGTGTGATGGACAGTAATATACTCCTCCGACGTCGCGAGGCCTGACTCCGGATTGGCACATCCAGCGCCCGCCAGGGCGTCGCAACCCTGAGTCGCTCCGCGTTGTCCAACAAAGCAGCAGGCTCTTCTTCTCTCCGCCAGCCGACCAGACCATTTCCAGCACACTCGCCTCTCTCGCCGCACTCGCGTGCGTGCCCGTGCTGCTTGCCGCGCCTGCCGCGGCGCAGTCCGCCGGGACGCTCGCCGCGTGCGGACCCACGCCCAGCCAGCGCTCGGTCCGGGCCGGCCGCATCACAGGCAGTGCACCAACCATTGACGGACGACTCGATGAACCCATCTGGTCCGCTGCGCCCGTCACCTCGCGGTTCGTGCAGCAGCGGCCCGACCCCTATGCGCCCGGCACCGACTCCACGCAGGTGCGCGTGCTCTACGATGACCACGCGCTCTACATAGGCATGCGCATGTTCCGGCGCGATCGGAGCCGCATCGCGGCCACTGTCGCACGGCGTGACTACTCCGGCTATTCCGACTGGGCCCAGGTGATGATCGACAGCTATCATGACAAGCGCACTGCCTGGCGCTTCGCGGTCAACCCATCGGGCGTGCAGAAAGACGCCCTCGAATACAATGACGGACAGGGAGAGGATCTGGGCTGGGACGCCGTGTGGGATGCGTCCGCGCACATCGACTCGCTCGGCTGGACGGCGGAATTCCGGATCCCGCTCTCGCAACTGCGATTCAGCACGGGCCAGGTGGGATCCGACGGACTGGTCTGGGGAATCGACTTCCTGCGGGACGACGCGTCGAAGAACGAGCGCGATTACTGGGCGCCGCTCCCTCCCGATGGATCGGCAATGGTGTCGTGCTTCGGGCGTCTCACGGGACTGACCGATGTTGCCTCGCCGCAGCGACTCGAGATCCTGCCATACGTGCTTGGCGGCGACACACGCGCGCCCGGAAACGCCGCCAATCCGTTCTACTCCGGCAACGACTGGTCCAGGAAGGCCGGCGCCGACATCAAGTACGGCCTCACGTCGAACCTGACACTGACCGCCGCGCTCAACCCTGACTTCGGACAGGTGGAGGCCGACCCATCCGTCATCAATCTCACGGCGTTCGAAACCTTCTTCCCCGAAAAGCGACCGCTCTTTCTCGAGGGCGAGGAACTCTTCGACTTCAACATCGCGTTCGGCCTGTTCCTTCCGAATGGCGGCCAACAGGCGCAGCCCTTCTACTCGCGGCGCATTGGCCGCGAGCCGCAGGGTGCCGCGCCCGATTCGGCGGTGTTCAGTGATTCCCCGTCATCCACGACGATCCTGGGCGCGGCCAAGCTCTCGGGCAAGACAGCAAGCGGCTGGTCCATCGGACTTCTCGACGCGGTCACGCGGCGTGAGGACGCCACCTACACGGATGCCGCGGAACAGACTCTCGAGAGTCCCGTGGAGCCGCTCACCAACTACGCCGTCGCGCGCGCCATCAAGGATTTCCGCCGCGGCCAGAGCGCTGTCGGCATGATCTTCACCGCCGCCGATCGCGACATCACGAACCCGGCGCTCGACGTCCTGCGCTCCGGCGCCTACACGTTTGGCGTGGACGGCCGGCATCGCTTCGGCGGCGGCAAGTATGAACTGACGGCATCTGCGCTGGGGACCTATCTGCGCGGGAGCAGCGCGTCCATCAGCGCGGTGCAGCTCGCGCCAGGACATTGGTATCAGCGTCCCGACGCGTCGTACCTCCACTTCGATTCCTCCCGGACGTCGCTCCGCGGCGGCGCCGCCAGTGCGGAAATCGCCAGGATCGCGGGCAACTGGCACTGGAGCATCGATGGGCACGTGCGCTCACCCGGATTCGAGATGAATGACCTGGGTTTCCAGCAGACCGCGGACTGGATCATTGGCGGCGCTCAGCTCGCGTACCTGCGGTTCAAACCCGGCCACGTGGTGCGCGACTGGAATGTCGCTGCGACTGCGTCCTCCGGGTGGACGTTCGGCGGCGAGCGGCGCTCCACGGGGGTCAGCGCGTCGGGCGGGGTGGACTTCGTCAACAATTGGGGAATGTTCGCGCAAATCGGGCAGAGCCTGAGCGCGTTGTCCATCGACGCGCTGCGGGGCGGACCGGCGCTGCGCGTGCCGGCGAACACGAGCGGGTTCCTCTCCATCAACACGGATCAGCGGCGGCGCACGTACGGCGCGACGGAAATTGACTTCTCCACCGAGCCGGAGACAGGCGGCCGCTCCGTGACCATCAGCCCCCTGATCAACGTCCGGCCGAGCGGGCGGACGGAGCTGGCGCTCGGCCCGTCCGTGAGCTGGTCGCGGAATCCCTGGCAGTATGTGGCGCAGCTACCCGCGCTGGGCACGGCCCACTACGTGTTCGCGCAGATCGATCAGAAGGTCGCGGCGCTCACGGTACGCGCGAGCTACAGCGTCACGCCCACGTTGTCGCTGCAGTTCTACGGCGAGCCATTCATCGGCTCCGGCAGCTACACGGCGTTCAAACAGGTCAGCGATCCGCGCGCGGCAGCATTCAACACGCGCTTTCACACCTTCACCCCCGGCGAAATCAGCTACGTGGACTCGGCGCGCAGCTATCAGGTGGATCTGAACGGCGACGCCGAGCCGGATCTTGGCTTCGCGAACCCGGACTTCAACGTGAAGCAGTTCCGCTCCACGGCGGTGCTGCGGTGGGAATATCGCCACGGATCCACGCTCTACGCCGTCTGGAGCCAGGACCGCTCCGCCTTCGATCCCACCGGCACATTTTCGCTCGGCGCCGACACGCGTGCGCTCTTCACCGCGCCGGCGCGCAACGTCGTCCTGGTGAAGCTGAATTACTGGTTGAACTGGTAGTGTCTGCGCGCGGCCCCGCGGGCGCGACGTACCGCGCTCGGCATACCGCGCGCGAGACCATGTGATGCGGCGCCGATTGCCTCACGGCCCGATCGGCTTTTCCCGCTTCCCCCAGGTGGGCGGCGGCGGCTCGTGCGTCGCGCGCACGACCGGATGCTCCTTGAGCTGCTGCATGGCGACAGCGACGGCGCGTTCGAGCTGGGCATCGTGCCCGGCGGCAACCTCCCCGGGCCAGTCATTCACCTCGACGTCCGGCGTGATGCCTTCATTCTCCACCGCCCACTTGTCGTCGAGCGCGAAGAACCCGCCGCGCGGCGCGTACATGATGCCGCCGTCCACGAAGGTGGGTGTATCCCAGATGCCCACGAGCCCGCCCCAGGTCCGCTTGCCCACCAGTGTGCCGACCTTTCGCTCCTTGAACATGTACGGCATGAGATCACCGCCCGAGCCGGACATTTCGTTGATGATCATCACCTTGGGTCCCCAAATGCCCGCCGCCGGACTGGTGAATGGATAGCGCTCGCCGACGGGGTTGTTGAAGTAGCCGTCGAAGGTGCGCTGCAGCACGTCGATGATGTAGTCGGCCGCGGAGCCGCCCCCGTTGTAGCGCTCATCGATGATCGCGCCCTTGCGGTCCTGCTGCGCGAAGTAGTAGCGGTTGAAGCTCGTGTAGCCGCCCTGCGCTGTATTCGGCAGGTGCACGTAGGCAAGCTGTCCGTGCGAGAGCGAGTCCACGAGGCGGCGGTTGTGTTCCACCCATGCCCGTGCGCGCAGCCCCGCGTCGTTCGCCACGGGAATGACGGTGACACGGTGGGCGCCATCCAGCGTCGGGCGCGCGTTCACCGTGATCACGGTCTGATGGTTCGCCGTGCCGTCGAACAACCGGTAGATGTCATCCGGCGCCCGGAGCTCCTCACCGTTCACGGCCAGCACGTAGTCACCCGCGTGCACGTCCACGCCCGGCGCGGTGAGTGGCGCGCGCAGCTCGGGATTCCAGCTATCGGTACCATAGATGGTGGTAATCCGATAGCGTCCGTTCTCCACCGTGAAGTCGGCGCCGAGCAGGCCGGCCGCGGGCTGCTCCGAGCGAGGCAGATCGCCGCCGCGCACGAACGAGTGCCCAATGGCGATCTCCGCGCCCATCATGTCGAGGAGGTAATTGAGATCGGCGCGATGCTTCACGTAGGGGAGCAACTGGCCATACATGGTCTTCATCTTCGGCCAGTCGGTACCCTGCAGATTCTTCACGTAAATGTAGTCACGCTGGATGCGCCATCCCTCGTTGAAGATCTGCCTGAACTCGGCGACCGGGTCCACGTACATCCGGAGATCCGCCTTCAGCTTGCCCTCGCCTTCCTTGGGTGCGGGCTTCGTGGCATCCACGAGATACAGGGCGCCCTGGGGGCCGGGAGTGCGATAGAGCAGCTTCCTGCCATCGGCGCTCACGAAGTACCGTTCGGCATTGTGCACGAATGGCGTTGCCTTGCGATCCTTGAGATCGAACCGGTGAATCGTTCCACCCAGGAATGGGTTCGACTGCGTGCCGGTTTCGGGCACGTTCTCCATGAAGAACACCGTGCCAGCCACACCCGCGCTCAGCGCGGCGTAGTCGCGCTCGGCGATGCCCGGCACCGCGACCACGCGCTGCTGGATGCCGTCAAAGTCGATCTCCACCCGGTGGCGTGGCGCGAGCATGGCTGCCAGCGTGTCCGAAGGGACCGCGCCTGTCCGGGACGTGTCAGCTCCAGTGGCACCCGTACGCACGCGCCGACGGGGCGGTCCAGGCGGGACGCCCGGGGGGACGCCCGGTGGCTGCTGCTCGCTCTGCAGACCAGCGTCCTCGTCGCTCTCGGGGAGCAGCGGTGACGGATCGGACTTTCTGAGCACCGCGAGATACAGTGCGTCCGTTTCCGTGTGCCCGTAGCTCGACATGTCGAGCCAGCCC
>JBOHTE010000245.1:0-1555 GCA_050733555.1 Gemmatimonadaceae bacterium
GCGGAAGTCCGCGCCGACATTCTCCGCGCCGGAGACGCCACCGCTCGCTCCGCCGTCCTCGAGCTCTGCGATCTCGTGAGCCTCGCGCTCACCGAGTGACGCCCGAGTGACGCCCGAGTGAAAACCCACCTTCGGAACGCGCTCGGCATTCTGTTGAGCGTCGCGTTCCTGGTCTGGACGCTCTCCAACGTGAACGTGGGCGATGTCGTGCATACGCTGCGCGAGTCGAACATCACGTACTTCCTCGCCGCCATGATCACGGGGACGCTGATCTTTCCGCTGCGCGCACGCCGCTGGCGTCCCATCCTGCATTCCCTCGCGCCGTCGCTTCCCCTCGGGCCGCTCTGGCGCGCCACCGCCATCGGCGCCATGGTGAGCAACGTCGTGCCGGCACGCGCCGGTGAGTTCGCCCGTGCCTACGCGCTCACCAGGGAGACGCCCCGAGTCGGATTCTCGGGCGCGTTCGCATCCATTGCGGTGGATCGCGTCTTCGATGCGTTCGTCGTGCTCGCGCTCATGATCGGGGCCATGTTCGCGCCGTCCTTTCCGCGACATCATCTCGTCGGCGGCCGCCCCATGATCGACTACGTGGCGACCGGCGCGACCGCGCTCAGCCTGGCGGTCCTCGCCCTCTACCTCATCGTCTTCTTCCCGGAGCGCGTGATCCGGCTGTTCGAGCTGTTTGCCCGTCGCGTCGCCCCACGCTTCGAGCAGCGCGGGCGTGATGCGCTCATCTCCTTCGCCGGGGGCCTGGGTGTGCTGCGCCACCCCGGTCGCTTTCTGGAAGTGCTGTTCTGGGCAGTGCTGCACTGGCTCATGTGCGCGTTCTCCTTCTGGCTCGCCTTCAAGGCCGTTGGCATCGATGCACCGTACAGCTCGGCGCTGCTGCTCCAGGGACTCATCGCCATCGGCGTGGCCGTCCCGAGCGCGCCGGGGTTCTTCGGCGTGTTCGAGTATCTGGGCCAGCAGGGGCTCGCGATCTACGGCGTGGACGCGGTGCGCGCCACGAGCTGGGCCATCGGCTATCACATCATCACCTTCGTGCCGATCACCATCATCGGCCTCTATTACTTCGCACGACTCGGGCTGCACTTCCGGGAGCTGGAGCGTACGGAGGAGCGGGTCGCGAGCGATCCGACGACATGAGCGGGCGCGTGGCCCGGGTCGCGGCGCACGCCAAGCTGAACCTGTTTTTGCGCGTGCTCTCGCGCGAACAGGATGGCTATCACGGAATCGAGACGCTCTTCGCGCGCATCGCGCTTGCCGATGACGTGACCGTGCACGTCGACACCCATGACCGCACGATTGACTGCGGGATCGCGAACGTGGGTCCTGCGGCACGGAATCTCGCGTTCCGCGCGGCCGAAGCGTTCCGCGCGGCGATGGGCTGGCCCGATGGATTCCATATCGAGATCGCGAAGCGCATTCCGACGGGGGGCGGACTGGGAGGAGGCAGCGCGGACGCCGGGGCGGTATTGCGGGCGCTCGCGGCGCTCGCGCCCGAGCCAGTGCCAAATGACACCCTGCTAAGCATGGCCATGGCGCTGGGCAGTGA
>JBOHTE010000246.1:0-6937 GCA_050733555.1 Gemmatimonadaceae bacterium
TCGCGGTCATCCAGCGCGTCGCCGAGCTGTCGCGCTTGGAGCCGCGCGCATCGCCGCGGAGCACGGCAGGGCGCGGCGACAGCGGCGTGTACACCGGCCGCGGCATCGCCTTCGCGCAGTACGAGAATCAGTATGCGTACGTCGCCACGATTGCCGACGTCGAGGTGCAGCCCGCATCCGGACTCGTCCACGTGCGCCGCGCATTCGTGGCGTACGACTGTGGTCTGATCGTCAATCCGGATGGACTTAGAAATCAGATCGAGGGCGCGACCATCCAGGGGATCAGCCGCGCACTGCTCGAAGCGGTCGCGTATGACGATCACGCCGTGACGAGCGTGGACTGGAAGACATATCCGATTCTTGCGTTCCCGGCTGTTCCCGATACCGTTGAGGTCGCGCTGCTGAATCATCCGGATCAGCCGGCGTGGGGCGCCGGTGAGCCGGCGACGTGTACCGTGGCGGGCGCGATCGCCAACGCCATCTTCGATGCCACCGGCGCGCGGGTGCGCGCCATGCCCTTCACACCGGAGCGGGTCAGAGCTGCCCTGTCGTGAACGTCCTGCGGAGCGTGTCCGCGTTCATTCTGCGCATCTTCTTTCGTGGCGTGAGCGTTGCGGGACTCGAGCATGTCCCCCGCGATGCCCCCGTCATCTTTGCGCCCAACCACCAGAACGCGCTGGTGGACCCGCTCTTTCTCTTTGCGTTTGCGCCACGCCGGATCGCATTTCTGGCCAAAGAGCCGCTCTTTCGCATGCCGCTCGTTGGGTGGCTCGTGCGCGCGGCCGGTGCCATTCCGGTGTATCGCAGGCAGGACAACGCCGACATGGCGCGCAACCGCGAGATGTTCGCGCGCGTGCAGGCGCTGCTCGCGCGCGGCGGCGCGGTGGCACTCTTTCCCGAGGGACTGTCGCACGGCGATGCGCACCTGCACCCCTTCAAGACCGGCGCGGCCCGCATGGCGCTGGGCGCGACGGCGGTGGCGCCGTCGGATCGCCCGGTCAGCATCATTCCCACCGGACTGTACTACACCGCCAGCGCGACCTTTCGCAGTGCGGCACTGGTGTATTTTGGCGCGCCGCTCGTGGTGCCCCGAATCGTGCTGACCGCGGACGGTGAGCCATCGCCCAACGATGTGCGACTGCTCACGGCGCGTCTCACGGACGCGCTGGCTGACGTCACGCTGCAGGCCGAGCAGCACGATGCCCTTGCGCTCATCACACGCGCCGAACGCATTTTCTCGTCGGGTGACGAAACGGGGCGACGCCAGCCCCTCGTGAATCGATTCGAGATGCGCCGGCGATTTCTCGCGGGCTACGTCGCGCTGCGTGAGCGCGCGCCAGCGCGGCTGGCACGCGCCGAAGCGATGATCGCGCGCCACGAGGCCCGGCTCGCGGCGGCCGGACTGTCGCCCGAGAACGTCGCGGCCGGCCGCGTGGATCAGACGCGGCTTATTCGTTCCGCGCTGCATACCGTGCCGGTGCTGGTCGTGATGCTGCCGATCGCGCTGGTGGGCATCGTGATCCACTTTCCGGCCTATCGGGTGGTCGGCCCGATTGCCACGGGCATGGCTCACGGGCCCGATGTCATCGCGACGAACAAGATCGCGGTGGCCGCGTTCGCGTTTCCCGTCACGTGGGCGCTGGTTGCCGTACTGATCGGCGAACGGTTTGGCGCGGTGTGGGGTGCGCTGGCGTTCGTCGCGGCACCGTGCACGGGCTGGATCGCGCTACGCTTCCTGGAACGACTGAACCGGGTGATTGGCGGCTCGCGCGCCATGGCGCTGCTGCTCTCGCGGCCGATGGCGTTCCGCCGACTGCTCGCCGAGCGCCGGCGGATTCGCGAGGAGATCATGGCGCTCGCGACGGAGCAGGAGCAGGCCTCCGCGCCCGCATCCGGCTCTGCTGAGCCGCAACCGCTCACGGGTGGCTGACCCGCCCCGGGTTCGGGCCGGGAAATCATTCGTCCGGGACACGCGAAATGGTTCGTCCGGGACAAAACGATGCGCTCGGAAAGGTACCGATGATGTTCGGCAGGCGCGCGGGCGGCATGCTTGTCTCCCCGAGTTGGCCCACGGCTCTGGCGGCCACTCCGATCCTGTCGCATGCTTTACCAGTCGCCCGTTCCGCCCGGTGCCGTTCGACGCGGGCATGGCACTCACGCTGCTTCCCACTGGAGACTCCCCGAATGCCGCAGCAATCGCCTACCACCGATACCTCGGCCTCACTCGTGCGCCGCGCCACGCGGCCGAATCGCTCGTCGCAGTATCTGCGCTCGCTGACGGCGCTGGCTGCCATGGCGATCATGGCCGCCTGCGCGTCGGGCGGCGGCAGCACCTCGTCAGGGACAGCATCAACATCGCCGCGACACGACGCGTACGTCATTACCGCCGCCGAAATCCAGAATGTGGGCGCGACAGACGCATACGAAGCGGTGCAGAAGCTTCGCCCCAACTTCCTGCGCGAGCGCGGCCAGACGTCGCTCAGCGATCCGAATTCGACGAATGTGACGCCCAACGTCTATCTGAACGACACGAAGATGGGCGACCTCTCCACCCTGCACGACATCCCGACGGACAACATCGTGACCATCAAGTACTGGAATGACAAGGAAGCACAGAGCCGCTTCGGTGTGGGTAACGTGAGCGGCGTCATTCAGGTCACGACCAGGAAGCGCTGACGGCGCGTCCTGAGGCAGACGGGAGGTCACCGCGCCTGTCTGCCTCAGAACCCACTCAGTTTCGAGATGCGTCCGCCCGGCCCTACAGCCCACCCGGCGCGCGGCGACGCGAATTCCACGGCCCAGTAGCCCAGCGTGTCGAGCGAGATCCAGGTCGACCCTGCATCGCGCGAGAACGCCGCGCCCTCGGGTCCCACGACGAGTACGGTTGGCACGCGGGCATCCGGCACCCACGCCGCGCCGTAGACCGCGCCGGGGAACGGCGGCTGCGCGCCGGGCATCCAGCTGCTGCCACCATCACTCGTGAACCACACAGTGTTGCTGTGTAGGAGCGGTTGGGCGATGTCGCCACCAGCGGCCACGCCGTGCGCTGCATCCCGGAATGCGAGCGACGTCACGCCCGCGGAGGCGCCGGCGGGCATTGGTGTCGGTGTGGCGGCCCAGATGCGGCCGCGGTCGGTCGTGCGCAGCACGCGTGCGACGGTCGCGCTGCCGGTTCCGATCCACGCGGTGCCAGGCGGCCGCGCCACGAGACACGTCCCGCTGGCGGCGAATGCGCCCTCGCCAGGCTGCGCGGCTGGCAGCGATTCGTCCGGGAGAAGCTGCCAGTTCCTGCCGCCATCGGACGTCGCAACGATCTGGATGCGGCCATCCACGGCGTCGCTCACCGCCATACCGTGACCGGCGTCCCAGAAGTCCATGCAATCGTAGAATGCCCTGGCGGCGGGATTCGTCCACTGCAGCGTCCAGCTACGACCCGCATCGAGCGTCTTGTAGACGCGCGAGCGCGCGCCGGGCCCGGCGGCCAGGAGATAGGCGGTGGACGCGCTCACCGCGTAGACATCCCTGAACTCGAGCGAGTCGGCGCCGGGCACACGCGCTGCGGCCCATGTCGTGCCGCCGTCAATCGTGCGCGCGTACGTGGCGTCGTGTCCGCTCACCCAGACGATTGTAGAGTCCACCACGCTGACGGCCTGCAGCAGCGCGGTCGTGCCGCTTGGCTGCGAGATCGCGCTCGGTGCGTGAGGGACCGTAGCGCGCGCTGGCGCGGACTGGTGCGCGCACGCTGCCGGGTACCAGGCGGCAAGCAGCACCATCGTGCAGGTCAGAGCAGAGCGCCGGCGAGGCGGAGCGTTCGGGGCGACAGGCAACACCATATGCACCGTGTGAATGGAGTGAGCTGCGCGCGGCCGGCTAACGTGACGACGCTCCGCGCCGCGGCACGAATATATTGTCCGCATGTCGTCCACACGATTGCTGTTGCTCAGCAACTCGCGCAGCGCGGATGGTGCCTATCTCGAGCATGCGCGCGGGCCGCTGCGGGACCTGCTGGACGGTCAGGCACCGACCGTGCTGTTCGTGCCCTACGCCGGCGTCACGGTGTCGGCGGATGCGTACGCGAGCCGGGTTCGCGAGGCGCTCGCCCCGATCGGATGCGCGCTGGTGTCGCTGCACGCGTGTGCGGACCCGGCGCGCGCCGTCGCCGAGGCCGGAGCCATCGCGGTCGGTGGCGGGAACACCTTCGCCCTGCTGCAGCGTCTGTACGCGGCCGAGCTGCTCGGCGCACTGCGCGAGCGCGTGATGCATGGTGTCCCATACATCGGCTGGAGCGCCGGATCCGTCGTGGCCTGTCCCACCATCGCGACGACGAACGACATGCCAATCGCCGTGCCGCCCAGTCTCGACGCACTCGCGCTCGTCCCCTTTCAGATCAATGCCCATTACACGGATGCGCATCCGCCGGGCCATCAGGGCGAGACGCGCGCCGAGCGCATTGCGGAGTATCTCGTGCTGCACCCGGACATGACGGTGGTCGGCCTGCGTGAGGGGAGCGCGCTGCAGGTGAGGGGTGATCACGTGCGCCTGATCGGTGGAGCGGGTGCGCGGGTGTTCAGCGCGTCCGGGCCTCCGCGCGACCACGAGCCAGATACCGAGCTGCAGTTGCTGTAATCCTTCTTAATCCTGGACCGTGGCCATCGACTATCGCGAAGATCGCTATTGCGCGACCCGGCTCACGCACCTGAAGCCGTCGAAGAAGCCGCGTCGCAGCACCGCGGGGAAGGTCGCGTTGTCGAAGTCGAAGCCGACGCGCAGTTCGCCCCCACCTGTGGACGACCATTCAACCGACGTCGTGCTTCCCTGGGTCGCCCAGTGATCGGCGTGGTCGAAGAGCTGAAAGAGCGCCCACGTCCCCTGATACTGCTGCATCCACTGCTTGTTCGTGCCCGACGTCCCGCCCACCCACGCGAGCCCCGCGGGGTTTGCGGACCAGGTGTACGTGTGTGATGCGCCCCTGGCATACTCGTTCTGCGCACCGTCTACGGCCACGACCGCGCCGGACACTCCCTCCGTGAGCGTGGACCGGAGACTGAACGTGAATCGCGGCTCGGCCGCGCCCTGCGGGAAGAGGTCGTCCGAAACCTTCGCCGCCCGGTTGAAGAAGCTCAGGAACTGCGGCGACACCTGGATCGAGGTGCCCGCCGTGGGAGCGTAATCGTTCCCCTGTTTGCTGAGCACGGAGGCAAGCGACGCATTGTAGTACGTCCAGAGCGCACCCGTGCCGGGCTTGAACACCGTGGCCACCTCCTGCGGCGTGGCCTGCGCCGTAGCACCGGGATTGAAGGGGAACTTGGCGAGCACACTCCCCACCTGTGCGCAGAACGATGCGCCGCCGCCATTCGCCTGGCCGGCGCCGTAGTTCCGCAGGAAGGGCTCGAGGTTCTTCAGGGGCGCGTTCAACAGTCCGGTCACGGCCGTGCTCACGGCGCCGTCGCCCACCGCCTTGAAGCCCTGCGCGAGTTTGAGCGCCGCCTGCTGGGCATTCGCCACGCTCCCGGACGCCTGGCTCACGAGTGCGTCTCGCGCATTCGGGGGCGCTGCGTTCACCTGGCCGAGTGCGGTCTGCACTTGCAGCAGCGCGTTCATGTAGTCCTGATTCGTCGCACCGATCAGCTTGTCCGTGACGTTCGCCGGCACCACCACGTGCGTGGGTTGCATGAGCTGCGTATCGGCCGGCGTGTTCTGCGAGGCGAGCGCGATGACCGCGAGCAGCGGAGACTGCGGTCCCGCCAGCGTCTGCAGTTTGCTCGCGGCGTCCGCGAGGCCGCCGAAGCCGCGCACGGATGCGCGGCGGAGGTATGTGCGCCACTGATCCTGGTAGGCGCTGTCGTAACGCGCCGCCAGTTGCGCAATCACCTTGTTCTTGTCGAGCTGTCCCGCCGCCTGATCGCCCAGCACCCACGTTTCGCCATTGAAATACCGGTCGGCGTCCTTCTTGAAGGCGTTCTGCATGAAACCGTAGCCGCCCTTGGTGAAGGCGCCCGGCACTTCGTAGTCATCCGACACCAGTGCGGTGTAGCGCGGGTACAACCGGTTGAACATCACCGCCGGATTCGACTTGCCCGCCTCGGACAGCATGAACTGGTAGATGCGCTCCGCGCCGGCCCACTGGTTGAGATACGCGCGTGTGTGCGTGACCAGCATGTCATCCGCCGCCACGGTGTACGGGTTGGCGTGCGGTAACTGATCCGCATAGTACGCGAACTGCTGCTGGGCGAGCCGGGTGCGCGTGCTGTCGAGCGGCCGGCCCTGAAGCCATGCTGTCATCAGCACCGGCACGAGAAACTCGTGCGTGCTCTTCTCGGGGTTTCTCGTCGTGATGAGGTAGCCCTTGAACAGACTGTACGTGGAGTCGTACTGGTCCGTCGGGCGCGGCGCGGCGGGGAGCGCGGCGAGCGTGGCCGCCATGCTCCGCCTCGTGTCCTGCAGCATCACGCGGTCGAGCGTCGCGAAGTAGAGCTGCTTCGCATCGGAGCGCACGCGCGAGCCGGTGAACAATCCAAAGCGAAGCCGCGTGGGCGCGCCGTTCGCCGCATAGCCGTCGAGCACCACCAGTTGGCGGCGCAACGTGTCGAGCCGCGCGAGCGCATCCACGGCAGGCAGATCCTGTGACGCCGCCGGCAGTGCGGCGGCCGCCCGTGCCGCGGCCGTGGTGCCGCCGTCAAGCTCCCGGTTGTTCGAATAGCTCCACGCCACGCTGGCCGCCAGCAGCACACCCACCGCGGTGGCCACGCCGAGCAGGGCGCGCCGGAGCACGTTCACTCGCATACCGCCCGACGTCGCCTTCATGGCTGCGTGATCCTTGAGCAGGACATCGCTGAACAGCTTGTCCACGAAGAGCCACTGCGGCACCTTGCGCGCCGTGGCCTCGGCGGGAGCAGCGGCCATGGCTGCCGCCCGCGCCTGCGGGTCGAACACGCTG
>JBOHTE010000247.1:0-5728 GCA_050733555.1 Gemmatimonadaceae bacterium
AGGCCGGCGTGTCCATGTGCGTGCAACTCGCGCAACGCCGCACGGAACTGGCCGAGTTCTTTGAAGCGAGTACGGACGCCATCTACATCGCGGATGCATCCGGTGGTGATGTGCATCAGAACCGTCAACTCGTGCAGCTCCTCGCCGATGATCCGGAAGGGAATCGGCTGATCGATGAGGCGCGTCACGTGATTACTGCCATGTCGTCTCTCGTACACGCCCGGCGTAAGGGCAATGGCAACGGTGCCGGAAACTGGCACGCCGGGCACGCCGCCTGGCGCGACGTGCGCACCGCGCGCGGACGGTACCGCCTGCACGGCACGCTGCTCGGCACAGCGACGTTTGGCGTCGAGCCGTACGTCGCCGTGCAAATTATGCGTGTCGCATCAAGACCACTCAACGGCGATGACCTTTGCGCACGCTACCGTCTGTCCATGCGCGAGATCGAAGTCGCGCGTTTGCTTGCCGAGGGCAGGAGCACTCGTGAGTTGTCGGATGCCCTGCATATCAGCTCGCACACGGCGCGGCATCACACGGAGAACGTGATGCGCAAGCTCGGCGTGACCCACCGGGCGGAGGTGTCGGGGAAACTACGGGGAAACTGAGCGCTGCCTCTCCACCTCAGGCCGTCGCGCGGCAACACCGCACGCCCGTGCATGTCTTTGCGCACCATTTGGTGTAGACTTGATGCATATCAGTGCTTTGGAGCGGATATGCGTACCACGTGCAATTTGGACGACGAGCTACTCGGTGAAGCCCAGCGCCTCACCGGAATCAAGGAACGAACTGCTCTGATCGACGAAGGGCTTCGTGCGCTGATCGAGCGCGAGAGCGCACGGCGGCTCGCGCAGTTGGGTGGGAGTGAACGCGCCGTGCGGCCAATTCGGCGGCGGCGCGCACGGCGCGCGTGATCCTCGTAGACACGTCGATTTGGGTGGAGCACCTGCGCATTGGCTTCCCGGGCTGACTTACCGCGTCCGTGTGCCATCACGACAGCAGCAGCTCCAACTCCTCTCTCCCCATCTGTGCAATCACGCTGTTGTCCGCCGTGATGATGCCATCAGCCAGCTCCCGCTTCCGTTCCTGCAACTGCAGCACCTTCTCCTCCACGGTATCCCGCGCAATGAGCCGGGTCGCGAACACCTGCCGCGTCTGCCCAATGCGGTGCGCGCGGTCGATCGCCTGCGCCTCCACGGCCGGATTCCACCACGGGTCCAGCAGGAACACGTACTCGGCCGCCATCAGGTTGAGCCCGAGCCCGCCCGCCTTGAGACTGATCAGGAACACGCCACACGCCGGGTCCTCCTGGAACCGGTCCACACGGGCCTGGCGGTCCTTCGTGCGGCCATCGAGGTACTCATAGCTGATGTCCTCCGCATCCAGCCGCTCGCGGACGATGGCGAGCAGCGACGTGAACTGCGAGAACACCAGCACCTTGTGATCCTCGGCCACGATCTCGGCGAGTTGCGGCAGTAGCGCGTCCAGCTTCGCGCTGGGCTCGCCCACGCGCGACTTGTCGATGAGGCCGGGATGGCAGGCGGCCTGCCGCAGGCGCAACAGCGCCTCGAGAATCTGGATGCGAAACCGGGCGATTCCCTGGCTTGCCACACGCTCCAGCAGCGCGGCGCGGTAGTGGTCCCGCAGCTCATCGTAGAGCTTGCGCTGCACGGGCTCGAGCTCGACGTACAGCGTCTGCTCCTGCTTTTCCGGAAGGTCGCGCGCGACCTGCTGCTTGGTGCGGCGCAGGACGAAGGGGCGGAGCGCGCGCGCCAGCAACGCCCGCGAGTCGTCGCCTCCATTGCTGTCGCCGAGCCGCTTGAGCAGCGACGCCGCGCCGAGCATGCCAGGGTTCAGAAACTCGAAAATGCTCCACAGATCGCCCAGCCGGTTCTCCAACGGCGTGCCGGTGAGCGCCAGCCGGTGGCGCGCGCGCAGCAGCCGGCTCGCCTTCGCGGACGCCGTATTCGAATTCTTGATGGTCTGTGCTTCGTCCAGGATCGCGTAGTCGAATTCGACCTCCTTGAGCAGCGCGATATCGCGGCGCAAGGTGCCATAGCTCGTGAGCACCAGGTCAGCATCGCGCAGTGCGTCGCTCGTGCGTGCACGGCCCGCACCCATGTGCTCGAGCACGCGAAGCTCCGGCGCGAAGCGCGCCGCCTCGAGCCGCCAGTTGTACACCACCGACCTGGGTGCCACCACGAGTGACGGGGCGCAACGCTCAGTGCGTCGCGCTTCGAGCAGCGCCAGCACCTGCACCGTTTTGCCGAGTCCCATGTCGTCGGCCAGGCAACCACCAAAGGAAAACTCGCGCAGGAAGCCGAGCCACCCCAGCCCGTCGCGCTGGTACGGGCGCAGCGTGCCCACAAAGTGTTCCGGCGCGTCCACGGGCGCGATCCCGTCAAAGCCGCGCAGGGTCTCGCGTGCGCGGGCGAACGTTTCGTCCACGCGCGCGTCGGGCAGCGCCGAGAGCATCGCATCGAGAAAGCCCACCTGGGTGCGCGCGAAGCGCACCGTGTCGCCATTCACGGAACCCAGTCCCGAGAGCGTGGCGTATCGCGCCAGCACCTCGGTTGGCAGCAGGCCGAACGTGCCATCGTCAAGGGGAACGGTGGGGGAACCGCTCCGGAGCGCGGCGAGCAGCGCCGGCAGCGTCGCGCGTACGCCGCCGAAGTCCACCACGACGTGCAGGTCGAACCAGTCGATGCCGGAGGACACTTCCACATGTGATTCGCCGGCGGACCGGTACTCGCGTCCTTCCACGGTGATCTGCCACCCCTCGCGCATGAGCTCAGTGGCGAGCGCGTCCACCCGTGGCCATGGTCCCTGGATGGTCTGCTTTTCGTTGTAATACACGCGCGCAGCGTGAAAGCCTGAGCGGCGGAGACGCTCCAGCGCAGCGCGTTCGGCCGCGCGGTCGCGCTGGATCACACGACGACGATCGGCGTCGAAGAGCGCGTGCGCGCGGTGGTCGTGGCCAATGGTCATACCCGCATAGTCGAACGAGAGGTCGCCAGCGGCCACGTCTCGCATCCAGATGTTCGGACCGGGCTTGCTGATGGACAGTCGCGGCACGGGAGGCATGCGGACTTCCTCTATTCCCGCTTCCGGTGGAAGCGTGATCGGCGGGAGATGCGGCAGCGCATACAACGACCGCAGCATGTCCAGCATCTCATCCGCCGGGATTCTGAGCGCGCGTTGCGCGCGAAGCGTGGAGAGGAGCCCGAACGCATCGGAGTGTACCAGTCGTGCAGCGACGCCGTGCGCAATGATCAATCCCTCAGGGACGACCGCCTCGGGCTCATCGATCGGCATGCGGACGGCGCCACGCTCGAGGTGGCCGGCCATGTGATAGGCGCCGCTCCCGGCGTCGCGCGTGAACTCGACGCAAAAACGCCACGCGTCGCCGGCGTCCCAGGAGAGCGCCCGAAGCTGTGCGTTCGGCTCCGGCAGCCGAACGAAGCACCGGCCCGTGTCACAGATGCGACGGAGCGTGGTGTCGAACGCATTCGAGCCAATGACGTAGCGCCGAACGCTGCGGGGCATCCGGTACGAGTACGCTTCCTGGGCGCCGAGGAGCATCTGCGCGATCTCGCGATCCGCCCCATCGGGTATGGCGAGCCATTGCTCCGCGCTCAGGGAAAATCGTTTGGGAGGCTTCCACTGGCCGCGCTTGTCGAGCAACTGGGTCGCCAGTTCGATCACCACTCCCTGGCCGCCAGTCTGCGTGGCGAAGGCGTCCACGACGTAGGCCAGGCGACGGTTCGTGGGCCAGGTCGCCGCGGTCGCCAAGGGCGGTCGCAGCTCCAGCTCCCGGGCCAATCCCTTCAAGGTGCGGCGCCAGCTCGAGTGCGAGGACGCGTGGGCGGAATTGCCCGGCACGACCGGAGCTGCAGCGCTTCGTTCGGGAGAATTCGGCAGGCGCGGCGGCTCGAGCCTCTGAGCGAGGTCGAGCAGCTTGCGGTGATCCGCCTCCAGGAGCGTGGCCCACACATGCTTGCACTCGAGAGCACTCGGGAAAAAGGGGCAGGAGCAGGCGTAGTCCAGCGTGCCGGACTCGTCTACGTCAACCGTCACCTCGTAGCATTCGGTGCCGTGTACCTCCGCCGAGAGCTTCCCGTGGGCCACCTCCGTGATGTCGACGCGTCCGGCGCGCTGGTAGGCGGCGCCGCGGTCGCGGGTTGGCTTCGAGAACAGTGCTGCAATCTCGGTCGGGATGCTCACGCCTGCTGCTCCGGGGAAGAGAACGAATGGTATTTAGCCTTGCGTGCGCTCGAGCGGAATGAACGGCAGCGACGCAGTCAGTCGAGAACGCGTGGACAACGGGCAGCGTTGTGGCGAGATTCCGAACTCACTTATACTGCGCGCACCGCCTGTCACGAGGAGGATGCTTGCCCGCGTTGCGCACCATTCTGACTGTAGTGTGGATCGCGGCCGCCGGTGTCACACCGGCGGCCGGTGCGCAAGTCACCGCGCCAGCCGCACCACCGCCGGGGTCGGTCACCTCGACGCAGGTGCTCACCCACGTGACGCAAACCGTCGAATGGTACCAGCTCGTCACGGCCCTCGGACAATCCGGAGGGCTGACCAACCAGGCCGTCGACCGTGACCGGCTCCGCCAGACGTCGATCACCGCTGTACAGTTCGCGTTCGACTTTGCCAACGCGGCCGCCTCGCTCATGTCGTCCGCGCCCCAGAGCGCCGCGGCGGCAGCCGCCGCGGATTCATCAAATGATGCCGCACGGATGCAGCGCATGGCGGCGCGTCTCGCGACTCGCGTGGACAGTCTGCAGTCGCGAATAAAGACGCTGGACGCAGCGGTTGCAAACGCGCAGCCGGCAGCGCGGGATACGCTGACCGCACGCCGGGCGCAGGTCGCGGCGACGCTGAATCTCACGCTCGCCGTACAGGGAACGGTGGCAGAGTTGCAGCAGTTCGCCGCGAAGTCGGCGGCGCAGGGCCCCGGCGGCGCGACCTCGCTCACTTCACAAATCGCCGATCTGCAGCGTTCCGTGCCTGAGACGCGCCGCCCCACGGGCACTTCCTCGCGCGGTGCCACCGCATCGTCGAGCGGGACGGACACCGGCGCTGCATCGGGTGCGCCAGCCGGAACCGCGACGTCCGGCACGGCATCGGACGTTCGGCCAGCGTCCGGCGGGCTCATCCCCCTGATCAGTGAATGGTTCGCGCTGCGCGGCGTTCGTCGCCAGGTGAAAGACGCGATCCATGTGACGGATGCTCTGTCATCCGAGCTCGACACGCTGCGACGCGGGGTGTCGCGGCAGGTGGGAAGCCTGGTTCGCTCGAGCATGGCCGATACCGGATCGGCCACTCCCGGATCGCTGGCGGCCGCGCAAAAAACGACCGAAGCCGCCACCGCGCGATTCAGGAAGCTGTCCACGGTGCTCGTTCCACTCGGCGAGCAGGACATTACCGTGGATGATGCGCGCGGCACGCTGGCCGAGTTGAGCGGAGTCTTCAGGACGCAATCGGCTTCGGTCGCCCGTGACATTGCATTCCGCGCGATAGTGCTTGCCGCCTGCATCGCGCTGGTGCTCCTCATCTCGGAATTGTGGCGTCGTGCGACGTTCAGATACCTGCACGATACGCGGCGCCGGCGGCAGTTCCTGCTGTTGCGGCGCGTCCTGGTCGTCATTGCCCTGCTCGTGATTCTCTTCCTCGGATTCGTGTCGGAGATCGGGTCGCTCGCGACCTACGTGGGCTTCCTCAC
>JBOHTE010000248.1:0-2399 GCA_050733555.1 Gemmatimonadaceae bacterium
GTGACGGCGCTGTCCGAGATCGTTCCCGTGGAATTCCCGGCGCCGGTGGGCACGCTCGAAGCGTTTCATACGGCCGGCGGACTCTCCACCATGGCGTTTCGCTACGAGGGCAGCATTCCGACCATGGAGTACAAGACGCTCCGGTATCCCGGCCACGCGCACATCATGGAAGCGATTCGCGACATCGGACTGCTCGATCTCGAGCCGGTAGACGTGAAGGGGTCCAAGGTCGCGCCACGCGACGTGTTCGTGTCCACGGTGGGTCCACACCTCACGATGCCGGAGAGCCACGACCTCGTCGCGCTGCGCGTGACGGTGGACGGTGCGAAGAACGGCACGCCGCAGTCGTACACGTGGGAACTGCTCGACTACTACGATGAACAGCACGGTATCAGCGCCATGGAGCGCACGACAGGTTACTCGCTGTCCATCACAGGACAGATGCAGGCGTGCGGCGACGTACGGCCCGCGGGCGTGCACACGCCGGATGAATGCGTTCCGGCTGAGCGATACCTGGCCGAGCTGGCGAAGCGGGGAATTCTGATCCGGGAAGCGCCGCGTGAGCCTGCGGCCCACGCGCCTGCGGGAAGCGGCGAGAGCGCCTGAGGGCGCCTCGCCTGCGGGAAGCGCCGCGCGCCGCCGTTACCTTGCGAATCCCGCCAGCGTCGCGCCCATCGCGTCAATGGTCTCCTTCGCGTTCCACCGGTCCGTGCCGTTGTAAATGAACGCGAACGCCAGCTGCTCCCCATCGCGCGCGGTCACGTACCCGCCGAGCGAGATGACCGTGTTCGTCGTCCCCGTCTTGGCGTGCAGATTCCCCTGCGCTGGCGTGGCGCGCATGCGGTGGCGCAGCAGCTCGCTCGTGCCGGCTATCGGCAGCGACTCGTGAAACGCGGCGCTCCACGGCGCCTGATTCGCGAACGCCAGCAATTTCACCAGCGAGCGCGGCGTCACCTTGTCCATCACGGAGAGACCGCTGCCGTCGACCGTCGTCACCGCTCCGGGCGCGACGCCTGCCTTGCCGGTCAGCAAAGTCTGCAGCAGACTGCTGCCGCCCTCGGCAGATCCCACACCGTTCCCCGCTGCCTTGCGCGCCGCATCCCGGAAGAGCAGCTCGGCGTACAGGTTGATGCTCTCGCCATTCATCAGCGCGATGAGCTGCGAAAGCGCCGGTGACGGAAGTGAGGTCAGCGTCACGGCCTCAGGCGGCGTGACGGCGTATCGCGTCGGTCCCGTGATCGTCACGCCGCGCGCCTCGAGCGCATGGCGGAATGCGCCCGCGGTATACGCGGTGGGGTCTTCGACGACAACCACGTAGCTGCGCTGTCCCGCGCGCGTGCCGATCCAGCCGCGAACCTCGATGCCACCACTCGGCGTGCTGCGCGCCATGATTCGTGCGCCACGCCCCGCGCGCGTGGTCACCACCGCGGTGAGCGGCAGGTCCGCCGCCGGTTCCAGCGTGACCGACGCGGCCTGCTGCACCTTGCGGCCCGGTCGAATGACCACCGTCGCCAGATTCTCGTTCAGCGACAGCGCCGATACGCGCGCGGCGTAGCTCGATTGCAGGTAGCGGGTCTGCCACCCCTCGGGAATGCGTTGCGGGTCGAACGCGCTCGCATCCGCTACCAGATTGCCGCTCACGCGCCGTACGCCGCTCGCCGCCACCAGCGCTGCCAGCGAATCCATGGCGCCGGCGTCGTTCCCGTAGAAGCGGCGCGAGAGGCCGGGATCGCCCCCGCCGCGCAGGATCAGGTCGCCGTGCAGGGTGCCATCAGGCGTGATGGTTCCGGCGCGCATCACGTCGGTGTGGAACTCGTGATCGGCGCCGAACTCATCGAGCGCCAGCGCCGTGGTGAACAGCTTCATGTTGGACGCCGGTTGCAGCGCCTCGCCCGCGTTGTACGCGAAGAGCGTGTCCCCACGCGTGAGCGACACGACCATCACCCCCCACTCTCCGCTTCGTACGCGCGCGGTGAGGAACGTGCCCATGTCGCTCGCCAGCGCCACGGTGCTGAATGGCGTCGTGTAGTGCAGCGGTGCGCGCGCCTTGCTGCTCGCATGCTTTGTCCGGCGCCGCCGGGTTGTGACCTTCTTGCGCGTGGCCGGCTTCGCGGCCGGCTTTACGGTCGGTGTGGCGACGGCGGAAGGTGGGTCCGGTGCAGCGTCTCCCTGGGCCAGCGCGGCAGAGGGAAGCATGCAGGCAAAAACAAGAAGCGCAGCGAGCGCCGCCAGTGGGCTGCGCCGCGTGACGTGCTGGTCGTTCATTCGGGAAACGCCTGGAGCGAGGGGGTCATCTGAAGTACGAGCGGGACCAGGATATGGTCACGGGGGGGAGGGGAATGAGGAACAGGGAACAGGAAACGGAAATGGGGTCAGACTCGAATTAACGAGTCGCACGA
>JBOHTE010000249.1:0-1631 GCA_050733555.1 Gemmatimonadaceae bacterium
GGGGCAGCCCATGGGCTGCCCCTTTGGCCCCGTTTGCCCGTTTTTGCTCCCAACTGCCCTAGCGCGTCTTACGTGCGTACCTTCCTCCGGAGGTTGTGTCGTGTTGCACTGCACCCAGTGCGGTGGCGCGAATGACGAAGGCTCCCGCTTCTGCATCGATTGTGGCAAGCCACTGGCATCCACCACCTACATGGTGCTGCCGGCCGTCAGGCCTTCCGCTCCATTCTCCTCCGTGATCCCTCCACTCAATGCCAGGCCGACCGCGCGCTCGGGTGCCCAGCCGGCACGCGCCATCGTGCCCCCAACACAGGTCCTGCCCGCGCCAGTCACGCCGCCGGAACGGGCCGAGTGCCAGTCGTGCCACGCCGCCGTGGATGCCTCGCTCCCCTTTTGCGGACAGTGCGGCCGCCGCATTGACGCCACCCTCACCAGCGTCCGTACCCTCGTCTTCTCCGCCGAGCGCCAGGAGACCGGCCTTCGGGTGGTGGTGCTTGACGAAAGCGGCGCGGTGCGCCAGACCTATCCGGTCACGAAGGCGGAAATGAGCCTGGGCCGGGGCGAAAGCGATGTCCGTTTTCCGGATGATGCCTTTCTTTCGCCGCTCCATGCACGCATCGTGGTACGCGACGGCGCGACCTACGTGCGCGATCTGGGCTCGTGCAACCGCACCTGGGTCTTCATCACCGAACCATTCACGCTTGCGGACGACGATTGTGTGCTCCTCGGCAGCCAGATTCTGCAGTTCCGTCAGCTCGGCACTCCCGCGCCGGTGCTCCTCGATGCCGACGGCACGCGCCGCCTGGGCTCCGCCACGCCGGGTGCCGACGTCGCCGCGCTCGCGCAGCTCCGTTCCGACGGGAGCGTGCGCGACGTCCACCACCTCCCACTCGGCCGCTCACTCATGATTGGACGTGACACCGGGGACTGGCTCTTTCCGTACGATCTCACCATGAGCGGCAAACATGCGGAGATCCGCGAGGACGCGGGCCGGTTCGTCATCCGCGACGTGGGCAGCCGGAACGGTGTGGCCATCGCCGTGCGCGGTGAACGGCGTATCGCGCCCGGCCAGCGCGTGCTCGCGGGCGACGTGATGCTGCGCGTGGAGAGCGTGTGAGTGCGCTGAAGACGTGCCCGCAGTGCGGCTCGGAGTACGAGCTGGATGTGATGTTCTGCCCGCGCGATGGAAGCACGCTACGCGCACCGGCGGGGAGCAGCCTGGTCGGCACGATCGTCGCCGACCGCTATCACATCCTCCGCAAGCTGGGCGAGGGCGGCATGGGTCAGGTCTATCTCGCCGAGCACGTGAAGATGGGGCGCAAGAGCGCCATCAAGGTCATGAACCCCGGCATGTCCAGCGACACGGACGCCATCGGACGGTTCAACCGGGAAGCCGCCAACGCGAGCCGCATCTCGCAGAACAACGTCGCCGCGATCTACGACTTCGGTGAGACGCCGGACGGTCTCATTTACCTCGCCATGGAGTACGTGGACGGCGAGCCGCTCACCGCACTCATGGAGCGCGACGGCGCGCTTCCGCCGGCGCGCGCCGCGGACATCACGCGTCAGGTCGCGGCGGCACTCGATGCCGCCCACGACATGGGCATTGTCCATCGCGATCTCAAGCCCGACAA
>JBOHTE010000250.1:0-1722 GCA_050733555.1 Gemmatimonadaceae bacterium
GTGGGAAGGGGGAATGGGGAGGCCGATTGCCGATTCCCCATGAAATCGGGGTGGGGCGGCGGGGGGCGGATTGCCTTATCGATTCCCCATTCGCGATTGCCGATTCCCAGGGGCGGGGTGGCGGGGCGGGGACCATCCCTCCTTCGCTACCGCGAGTCTGCCCCCAATTCCCCTGCCCCCAATTCCCCAACCCTGACCCCGTTCCCCCCCTTTCCCTCCACTATTTCCCCGCTCCTTCCCAGTGCCACCTTGAAGAGGATCTGGCCCACGATGGTATTGATCGCGATGACGCTCAGGATCAGTGTCTGCATTTGCTTCCCGCGCGTCGGATACGCATCGGACAGAATGGTGGCCAGCCCGATCGCCACGCCTGCCTGCGAGATCAGCCCGAGCCACGCATTGCTCCGCACCGGCGCCGCCGCCTTCGCCCATATCGCGCCAAGCTTCGATCCCGAGAAGATCATCAGCGCGCGCACCACCACCACGGCCACCGCCAGCGGCCACAGTTTCGCCAGCGCCCCAAGATCTATGGCGGCACCCGCCAGAGCGAAGAACACCACGAACACCGGCCCCGCGCTGCGCTCCATGGCGTGCAGCAGTTCCCGCCCTTCACCGTGCTTTGTCACATTCTCAGTGACGAAGCCGGCGGTGAGCAGCGTGAGCAGTGTTTCCACGTGCGCCAGCCGCGCGATCTCGGCGCCAAAGAACACGACCACGATGGCGAACAGCAGCAGCTCGCGCTGCACGAAGCGCATGTAGACCGCCACGCCCAGCCCCAGCAGTCCCCCCACGAGCAACGCGCCCAGAATCTCCCAGGCGATGAGCCCCGCGGAGACTGCCGGCCCGCTACCCGGCACGGGTACCACCGCGCGCGCGAGGGTCAGCATCGCGCTGAACACGAGCACCACCACGACGTCCGCCACCAGCACGATGCCCAGCGTCGTGCGCGCGACCTGTCCATGTGCGCGCGTCTCGATGAGCAGCGCCATGGTCACCGCCGGCGAGTGCACCATGGCCACCGAGGCGAACAGCGCGCACAGCACGATCACCTGTCCATCGCTCACGTCGTGCAGAAAGGACACGTGTGCCCGCACGATCCAGAGCACGATCGCGATGCCCAGGAATGAGAGCGACATTTCCGCGCCGAGCATGGTGAAGATGGCGCGCGCGCGCTCCTTCAGTTCGCCCCAGCGCAGCTCCGCGCCGGCGAGAAACGCGATGAGCGCCACGGCGAGCCGGCTCACCGGCTCGAGTTCCACGGTCGTGATCTGCGACACCGTGCCGGCCAGCGCGGGTCCGAACAGCAGCCCCGCCACCAGGTAGCCGGTGATCTTGGGCAGCTTCACGAGGCTGGCGAGCTCGCCCGACGTATACGCCGCGAGCACGAGAAATCCGAACGTCAGGAGCGTCACCGCGCCGGGCCCGTGCTGCTGGTCGAGCGGGATGATGAGCTGCATGGCTCCGTACAGCAGCGCGAGCGTGAGAATGCGGCGCATCTACTCCTTCCCCGCTGGCGCCGAAGCGTCCGCCGGCGCAGTCGCCCCCGGCGGCGCGTTCGGCGTACCTGTGGCCGGTGCGCTCGGCGTACCCGCTGCCGGCGCACTCGGTGTACCCGCTGCCGGCACGTCCACCGGAGCCCCCGGAATGTCCTCGAGCGATCGCCGCCAGCGGAGCTTCGACATCACCGCATGGATGATCCGCGCCGAGCCCACGTCGGTGAGC
>JBOHTE010000251.1:0-1100 GCA_050733555.1 Gemmatimonadaceae bacterium
GGTCCGCTCTGGCAACGCTGGCTCTACGGAAGCTGGGACGACGGCTGGTGGTCGCCGTGGGAACACAAGGCGATATACGACGATCGTGTGGTGTACTTCGCGCGAATGCTGTGGGCGGGCACGTACACGGCGAGCTACGTCGCCCGGGCCACCACGGCGGGAAACTTCGTGCGTCCGCCGGCGCACGCCGAGGAGATGTACAATCCCGCGCTGCAGGGGCGGAGCGACGGAGGACGGTTTGGAGTGGGGGACAATGAGTCAGCCAGCGCAGCCGGTGGATCTGACCGGCATTGAATGAGGGTCTGATCCTCCGACGGTGATCCCGCAGCTCAGTCCCGGAATCCGAGTTGGCGCGCTACCGTGTGCTGGCGTTCGTCGAGGGTGAGAAAGCTGATCGTGCCCGGGGCCGTGGCCAGAAAGAGCGCGACCGCAAGATGCCAGCAGTCGGCGCCCCGCACGTATCCCGCCGAGAGGACTCTCGTGATCTCGGCGTCCAGCAGCCGGTCGGGAATGACTCGGCTGATGGCTCCAAACGAGTTCACATCCGCCTCGACCTTCTCGCGAGCGAACACCGCGTGCAGCTCAGCATCCAGGAGGTTGGCCGAAACGAGCTCGTCGAACCGCGTCATTCGCCGTGCCAAGGCTTTCGCGTTCCGTTCACCGAAAGCGATCGCCACCACGTACGACGTATCCACATACGCGACTTTCATTCGTCGCGATCATCGAGAAAGCGCTTGAGCGCACCTGGCCGCCGGGCGACCGGTGCACCTGGCGCGCGGGGGTGCGCCGTCCGGATCAGCAGTCCGCGCTCCGCCAGTTGCGCCATGCGCGATTCAATGGCTGGCTCCTCGACCGTGACCGGACGAATTTCAACAGCCGGCTCGCCGTGGACGGTCACGATCACCCGGTGCCCTTTGCGCACCCGCCGGACAATGGCCGACAGCTTTGCCTTGGCTTCGTACAGAGAGTAGGTATCCCGCATGGAGCGGATATTACGTTATCTGGTCAGACTAGTCAATTCCTGAGTGCAGGCATCGGGGACTGCATTGGATTCAATGGTCCGACCCTTTACCCTATTCCGCCCGCAGCGTCTCCATGGG
>JBOHTE010000252.1:0-9301 GCA_050733555.1 Gemmatimonadaceae bacterium
GTGGACTGTTCTATGTGGTGGCCATTTTCGGCATGGCGAGCCGGACGATCGCCACACCGGTGCACTACGTGCCGGCTGGGTTCGGGCTCGTCTGTGCCTGGACCGTCCTGGTGTGGGGTCGCACGACTGCGCGATGGCAGCTCGCGCTCTGGTATCTGCTGCTGGCCGCGTTCGCGCTCGCCGGCGCGGGGAAGGACATGGCCGGTGTCGCGATCGGGCTCGCGCTTTTGGGGACAGTCACGAGCGACGGCGTGTCCCGATTTCTCCGACCGGTGTCGCTGGCGCGCCCACTCGCCGCGATTGCGCTGCCGCTTGGTTTTCTCGGTGGCGCGGAGATCGCGCTCCGGCATCCCGACAGCCGTGCCGGCGTGGTCGTGGCCGCGGCATGGACGCTGCTGGCGCTCGCGGGTGCGATGGTCATGCTGCGCGATCGCGGGCTGCATCTCGCAACCGCGGCCAGCGCGAGCGCCGTCGCCGTGCTCCTGGGCCTGCACCGCATGCCCGAGCTCTGCGTCATCGTACTCGCCCTTGACGCCACGGTCTTTGCGCATGTGATGCGGCGCGTCCGCGCCGCCACACTCGTGTGGCCGATCACCGTGGTACTTGGCGTTGGGTCAGTCTGGGCCATTGCACTGCTGGATGAGCGCATGCGCTTTACCTTCCCGCCCTTCCTGACGCTGCCCTCGCTCGCCGCGCTCGCGGTCACGGCGGCGTGGTGGCTCTTCGCGCGCGAGGTGCGGAACGGCTGGGATGCGCCAGCCCCCGTCGCCGATACAGATCTGCTGCGCGCAACGCTCGATGCCATGCCCGCGATTGCCGCGTTTGTCTGGATCCAGCGCGAACTCGCCGGCGCATTCGCCGCTGACATTGCGACCTTTCTGCTCATCGTGTTCTACGCACTCGCCGGTGTTGCCGCGATCTTCTACGGCCGGCATCGTGCGCATCGAGCCGCGCGAATCGCCGGACTCGCGCTCGCGTTCTACGCGGGAATCCGGGCACTGGTGCAGGCGTGGAGTTTCGATGCGATCGGCTGGCGCGTGGGCAGCTGTGTGCTCGTCGGCCTGTTCGTGGCGCTGGTGGCGTACTGGTATCGGGGACAGGACAGGGAGGGGAAGGACGAGCAGCCAGACGCCATGCCGATTAGTGACGCAAAGGAGGTACCGTCAGCCGCCCAGAGCGATTGACCTCCGTCCCTGCTGACCCTTGCTCCTGGTTATTCCGCGCATTGTCGACGGTACCAGGCGCTCCGTCATACATGTCATTACATGTGCCACCGCGCTGTGTACGCTGAACACATCTGCTGAATCAGGCGACGGTATTCCGCGTCAACGTCAATTCCGAGCCCATTGTCGCGCGCGACACGCGGCGGATTGACGTTATCTATGTTGACCGGTACCAGAAGGACGTAATCGTACCCCTGGATATGGGTGTGGCCGGAGCCGCGCGTTGGCAATGTGCGGAACAGGTCAGCCGTCCGTGCTGGATCGTTCAGCCGATTCCTGCTCACCGCCCAGCTGAACTGCTCCCACAGACTCTAGTCACCAGAAGCGAGTCGCGGCAGCACACGCTGCTCGAATTCCTCCTCCTGCCCCCGGTAGAATTTGTGCACCTGGTCGGGAATGTTGAGCACGCGCTCGGCGAGGCCTACAAGCACCGTCGCGACAAGCAGTGCCTCAGGGCGAGTGCCATGCACGGCAGAAAGCACCTTCCTGAGGTCATCAAAACGGTTCGTGCGGTTGCGGTGCGCCGTTATAACGGACTTGTTCTCGATCGCGATACGAACTCGCTGCATGTCCGGCTGTCCATGTGCGTCCGGCTCTCCAACAAACAGGTCGATCTTGCGCAGCCGATCGCCGGGTGCCGACACATTCTTCCAGACTTGGATGACACCGGCATCCAGGTCGGCAGCGAACAGAGGGCACGATGCGTTAAGGTCCGTGACGATGCCGTCGCTCACGGTGTCCGAGTGCGCCTCGAGCCTGTGATTGTGGTACCGCGCCCGTTCGATTGCCGCGATGGCGGAGTCGAACGGCGTGGTCATGCCGATGTCCCGCCGATCGCCAGAGCAAGTTGCTCTTCGACGCGCTGCGCAGGAGCGAGCTCCGTCGGAATGGGCAGTCGCTTGAGAACATGACTCTGCAACCGCAGGAATCCGTTGGCGGCACGCTGGCAATTCGCGTGCAGCCATCTTCTCGCGAGCGATGAGTTCAGATATGTCGCGAGCGCGTCGATCATCCGTGGATCCGCAGGAACGATGTAATACACGGAGTGTCGCGGCACGATGTGCCCCGAACGATCCACCGTAAAGAACGGCGTCGCCGTAACATCCTTGCATAGCAGCTTGGGCCGGAGGATATCACGGAGTGGGGGGTTCTCGTGAAAGGCATACCACCGCTTGCGCGCCGCGCACGTCCGCCGCTCGAGTTGTGCCCGGCGCGCATCCGATTCCAGATACGCTTTCAATGGTCCGAGAGAATGTTCTGGCATGAGCGAGCCGTCACGGGAATACGGCAGCAGCATGCTGAACGGCGTCGCGAGCGTTTCACCCGGTTGGAGCTGGCGTCCCGCGATCGTCGGATACGCGAACCGCCCCAGGCTGGGGGAAAGGTCGGCCGCACGCTGCACAAACACGGAATCGGCTCCGGTCGCGACGCCGCAGCTGATCCGGATGCAGGCATCAGCCAACCTGTATTCGTGCGTGCGGCGCCGGTGTCCGTGCACCGCGGGCTGCCACGACGATTCCGAGTCCAGTCGCACGGTGCGTCTGCGACCATCCCGCGAGATGACGCGTGTCTCACGCCTGCCGGATGCGCCGGAGATCGTTGATACGAGCGGATAGGTGACCAGATTCGCGAATGTGTCTTCCGCGAGAAAGTACAACTCCTCGACATGTCTGCTCGCCAGCAGCTTGCGGAGCGGCCGCGCCGTTCCGACGTAGAGAAACTTCTCGGGCGTAATGAATACGAGACGTCCGTCGTCGCGCAGAACACGGAGCGCCTGTTCGAAGAACAGCAGATAGAGGTCAAAGCGACCCGACGCTGTCGTATACGTGCGGCGATACCGGTCGCGCTCTGCAATGCTGAGCGCGGTAATCGGTACATACGGCGGATTCCCGATGATGAAGTCGAACCGATCCTGGCTGGGCTCGAGAAAGTCCGATTGGCGGATCGAAACCTCCTGCACCTGTGCAAATCGGCGCGTGGCGTACGCGGCACGGGCGGGTTCCAATTCCACGCCCACTATCGTTGGAATCGGCTGCTCGTGCGCCGCACACCAGCGGAGTACGCCGGCTATGAATTCTCCCTCGCCGCAGCCCGGATCGAGCAATGCGGCAGTCCGCGTGGGCGCCCGGCCGCGGAACAGTCGGGCGACCATCAGGTCAACCACATGGGCGGGCGTCGGAACGAAGCCTTTCATTCAGGAGCCGTGGGATCGGTCATCGTGCCGCGTACCACGCGAAGGGATGTCGAAGTCTAGCGCCGGGCCGGAATCAGGCGCAACGATCACAAGAATGCCGGTGCGTCCCTCACCCGCCGAACTTCACCAGGCCGTACTCCTTCGCGCCCTTGCGGAGCAGCAGATATCGACCGCTCAGCGCATCGGTCGCCGGGACGCTGCGCACATCGGCGCCCAGCCGCTGCCCGTTCACACTCAGGCCGCCCTGTTCCAGCAGCCGCCTGGCTGCACCCCGTGAGGTGGCGAGCCCGCCCGAGACGAACAGGTCCAGCGTGTCGAAGGCGCCGCTCTCCGGCATCGCCACCTCCACGCACGGCACCTCGCGCATGAGCGCCTCGAGCGCCGCCGCCGACAGTTCGCGCGGATCGCGCTTCCCGAAGAGCAGCGTGGACACCTCCTCCGCCGCGCGCGCCGCATCTGCACCGTGCACGCGCGATGTCACGTCGCGTGCCAGCGCCTGTTGTGCGTCGCGCCGCTCCGGATGCTCGCGCGCCGCCTGGTCCAGCGCTTCGATGTCCCCACGGGCGAGCAGCGTGAAATAGCGCAGGTACTTCCCGACGTCGCGATCGTCCGTGTTGATCCAGAACTGGTACATGCGATACGGCGACGTGCGGGCAGGGTCGAGATACACGGCGCCGGCTTCCGTTTTCCCGAACTTCGCGCCCGCGGCGGTCGTCACCAGCGGCAGCGTGAGCGCGTGCGACTCGGCCCCCGCCACCCGCCGGATGAGTTCGATGCCGGCCGTGATGTTCCCCCACTGATCGCTCCCGCCAATCTGGAGTGTGGCGCCGTGCCGCCGGTGCAGCTCCAGGTAATCGTACGCTTGCAGCAGCATGTAGCTGAATTCGGTGTACGAGATGCCGGCGTCCAGGCGCGCCTTCACCGACTCCTTCTGCAACATGTAGTTCACGGTGAAGTGCTTGCCCACGTCGCGCATGAAGTCCACCGCGCCGAGTGACAGCAGCCACTCGGCATTGTCGGGCATGATGGCCGCGTTCGCGCCGGTGAAGTCGAGAAAGTGCTCGAGCTGGGCGCGAATCGCTCGCGCGTTCTCCTCGACGATCTCGCGCGTATGGAGCTGCCGCTCCGCGCTCTTTCCGCTCGGATCACCGATCATGCCCGTCCCGCCACCCACGAGCGCAATGGGCCGATGACCGTGGCGCTGCAGATGCGCGAGTCCCATCACCGGCACCAGATTGCCGACGTGCAGACTCGGCGCGGTCGGATCGAAGCCGCAGTACGCCGCGACCGGGCCGGTGCCCAGCCGCTCCGCGAGTCCGTCGGTGTGCTGGTGGACGAGGCCGCGCCAGGCCAGTTCGTCGAGTACCGAAGTCGTGGAAGACATGGCGCAAATCTAGGGATGCCCGGGGATGCTGTCACCTGCGCGCGTTGCCGCGCCCTGCTCGCCGAGTTAGCTTCTCGATCCCCATCATGATGCATGCATTGTCCCGCTCATCGTACGCCGGTGTGAGCGCCGCCGCCGCGTTTCATGGCTGATCTGCCCTTCTCGCCGCGCTTCTGGCGGGAGCGGCCGCGCGCCACGCGCATCGTGCTGCTGGGCGGGATCTTCCTGCTGCTGTTCGTCGTGGGATTCGCATGGGCGTCGTGGACACTCGTGTGCCGCGGCACCAACTGTCCCGATCCGCACCGCCTGGAAGTCTTCACGCCCAAGCAGACGTCCAAGCTCTACGCCGCGGACGGACGCTTCATCGCGGAGCTCGGCCTCGAACGCCGCACGCTCGTCACGCTCGCGGACATTCCGAAGACCGTGCAGGAAGCATTCATCATTACCGAGGACAAGCGCTTCTATGAGCACCATGGCGTGGACTGGATTCGCGCGATCGGCGCCGCGGTGCACAACATCCGCGCGGGCGGCTACGCCGAAGGCTTCTCGACGCTCACCATGCAGCTCGCGCGCAACGTCTTCCCGCAGAAGCTGAGTCGCGAGAAGTCACTCACCCGGAAGCTCAAGGAAGCCAAGGTCGCGCGTGAGATCGAGGCGCTCTATCCGAAGAGCAAGATCCTCGAGCTCTATCTCAATCAGATCAATCTCGGTGGCGGGGCCTACGGAGTGGAAACGGCGTCGCAGCGCTACTTCGGCAAGTCCGTCCGCGACCTCAATCTGGCGGAAGCCGCCACGCTCGCCGCGCTGCCCAAGGCGCCCGAGCGCTACAACCCGCGTCGCTTTCCCGATCGTGCCATCCAGCGGCGCAATACGGTCATCGAGCTCATGCGACGCGCCGGCGTCGTGAGCGACGCGGATGCGCAACTGGCCAAGTCCTATCCGCTCCGGCTCGCGAGCAGGGAGGAATCGGGCGAGCTGGCCCCGTATTTCGTCGAATGGGTGCGCAAGCAGCTCGAAGATCAGTTCGGCGCGCGCCTCTACACGGATGGTCTCAAGATCTACACGACGCTCGACATCGACCTGCAGCTCACCGCGGAGCGCAACGTGGAGCAGCAGATGCGCGCGATCGAGTCGGGCAAGTACGGCAAGTTCCGGCACGTGACGTACGAGCAGTACGTGGCGCGGAGCGCGTCGGGTGACCCCGGGACGGCCAATTCGCCGTACCTGCAGGATGCGTTCGTGGCCCTGGATCCGCGCACCGGCGCGGTGCGCGCGATGATTGGCGGGCGGGACTTCGACGACTCCAAGTTCAACCGCGCCACGCAGGCGCTGCGTCAGCCCGGATCCACCTTCAAGCCCGTGGTGTACGCCACCGCCATTCACAATGGACTGCCTCCCAGCTTCCTCGTGAACGACTCGGCGATATCGCTGCCCCAGGTTGGTGGCGGTACGTGGACGCCGCAGAACTACGATCTCAAGTTCGAAGGGATCATGCCCATGCGTCGCGCGCTCTATCGGTCGCGCAATCTCGCGACGATCCGGCTGGGCATGCAACTCGGGGAACAGAACGTGATCGACATGGCGCACCGGCTCGGCATCAGCACGCCGATCCCGCCCTATCCGTCCATCCACATCGGTTCGGCGGATGTGTACCCGCTCGAGATGATCTCGATCTACGATGTGTTCGCCACGCTCGGCGTGCGCACGCTGCCCACCGGCATCCTCAAGGTGGAGGACGCATCAGGGAAGGTGCTCTACGACGACACGCCCAAGCGCACCAACGTGCTCACACCCGAAGAATCGTGGCTCATGGTGGACATGCTGAAGGACGTGGTGCGGCGCGGCACCGCGGCGAGCGTCTGGGCATCCGGATTTCACGTGCCGGCGGGCGGCAAGACCGGCACCACCAATGACGGCACGGATGTCTGGTTCATTGGCTTCACACCGGACCTCGTGGCGGGCGTGTGGATGGGATTCGATCGTCCGCAGAAGATCATGTCGAACGCGCAGGGCGGCCGCCTCGCGGCACCGGCCTGGATCTCGTTCATGACCGAAGCGTACCGGCACCGGCCCACACCGCCCGACTGGCCGCGCCCCGACGATCTGCTGGCGCTGGACATCGACCGAACGACGGCGCTGCTGCGCAATCCCTTCTGTCCCGACAGCGTCGTCGTCACCGAGTACTTCATCCCCGGCACCGAGCCCACGCAGGAGTGCAACGTGCACAATGCGTTCAACACCGGGCCGCGGCCAGATTCGCTCCGGCCTCCATCGGTCTTTCCGCCGCCGCAGCTGCAGCCACCGCGACCCAGGCGCGACAGCGCCCGCGTGCCGGATCCGTTTCACATTTCGGAGCCACACAAGCCTCCGCGATGATCTGCTATCACGCCCGCTGGATCGCGCCGGTGAGCGCGCCGCCCATCCGGGATGGCACGGTGGCGGAATCCGGCGGGCGCATCGTGTATGTGGGGCCGCGCTCGACCGCGCCTGACGGTGCACCGTGCGACCTCGGCCATGCGATCATCGTACCTGGGTTGGTCAACGCACACACCCACCTCGAGCTCACGCTGCTGCGCGGGCTGATCGCGGACATGCCGTTTCGCGAGTGGATCGCGCGGCTCCAGCAGTTGAAGACGACGCTGATGACGCCCGAGCGCTATGGCGAGGCGGCGCGGCTCGGCATCGCCGAAGGCGTGCGCGCGGGCGTGACGACGTTCGCCGACACGTGCGATTCCGGTGTCGCGCTGGCCGCGATGCGCGACGCCGGCGTGCGCGGCATCATGTACCAGGAAGTCTTCTGTCCGTCGCCCGATCCGCAGCAGGTGGCCGCGGCCGCGAACGCGCTGCGCGAGAAGGTGGCTGGGCTCGAACCGCTCGAGACCGATCTCCAGCGTCTCGGCATCTCCCCGCACGCGCCGTACACCGTGTCCGATCCCCTCTTCGCGCTCGTGGCACGTTCGGGGCGTCCGATTGCGGTGCACATCGCCGAGAGCGACGCGGAGTGCGCGCTCGTGTCTCAGGGAGATGGGCCGTTCGCCAGTGCGCTGCGCGACCGCGGCATCCCCGTGGCGCCTCGTGCCCGCACGCCGGTGGAGCTGCTGCGCCGTGTCGGCGTGCTCGACCAGCAGCCGCTCCTCATTCACTGCGTTCACGCGGACGAAGCCGATCGCTGCGCGATCGCGGATGCGGGCGCCACCGTGGCGCACTGCCCGATCTCGAATGCGAAACTTGGCCATGGGACTGCGCCGCTGATGGAACTGCTCGACGCACACATACCCGTCGGCCTGGGCTCCGACTCGATGGCGAGCAACGATCGCATGGATCTGCTGGACGAGGCGCGCGCCGCTGTGCTTGCGCAACGCGCGCGCACGCATCGCTCCGACGCGCTCCCGGCGGCACGTGCGCTTCATCTGCTCACCCTGGGCGGCGCGCGCGCCCTGGGTCTCGACGCGCGCATCGGCTCGCTCGAGCCCGGCAAGGATGCGGATCTCGCCGCCTTCGTGCTCCCGGAATCGATGCCGGATGCGGATCCCGTAGCGCTTCTGATCTTTGGTCTGGTGAATCGGCCGGCGGTACTGGTCACCGTGCGGGGGCAGCGCCGCGTGTAGCGGCGCAGCCCCACCACCACGCGCCACCACCCCCCTGGGAATGGGCAATCGGGAATGGGGAATGGTGGAAATGGGGAATCGCCCTCCCCATTCCCCATTCCCACCATTCCCGATTGCTACGGGCGGCAGGGGGCGGCGGGGAAGATTCCCACGGGTGGGGTAGTGAAGGGAGGGCCGACTTCCCGCCCTCCCGTCCCGCCGCTATCATCTATCCATGCCCTCCCCTCCGTCCGGCCGTACGACAACCATCTGGCGCGACGGCCAGCTCGTCCCATGGGCCGACGCGACGATTCACGTCATGAGCCACGTCGTCCACTATGGCTCCAGCGTGTTCGAAGGTGTACGCTGTTACGCCACGCCCAATGGACCGGCCATCTTCCGCCTGAACGATCACATGCGCCGCCTGCACGACTCGTGCAGGATCTACCGCATGCCGCTCAGACACACCGTGGACACGCTCGCTCAGGCGTGCGTGGACACCGTCCTCGCGAACGAAGTCAAGGCGTGCTATCTGCGTCCCGTCGTCGTGCGCACGGGCGAGCAGATGGGTGTCTATCCCCTCGATGTTCCGGTGGAGACGTACATCATCGCGTGGAAGTGGGGACACTACCTGGGCGACGACGCGCTGCAGAATGGCGTCGATGTCTGCGTGTCGAGCTGGCGCCGCGCGGCTCCCGATACGATTCCCGGCCTCGCCAAGGCCGGCGGGAACTATCTCGGGTCGCAGCTCTCCAAGATGGAAGCACGGCTCGACCGCTACGCCGAAGGCATCATGCTCGACTCCGCGGGCTATGTGGCGGAAGGAAGCGGGGAGAACCTGTTCGTGGTGCGGGACGAGACGGTGTTTACCGCGCCGCTCTCCGCCGGAATCCTCAAGGGGATCACGCGGGAT
>JBOHTE010000253.1:0-3048 GCA_050733555.1 Gemmatimonadaceae bacterium
ATGGGGAATGATGTAGCGGGGGGAGGCGGCGGTAAAAAAAGCCGGTGGGGTGCGGGGTGGGGAGGTCTTCCTCCCCGATTCCCCATTCCCGATTGCCGATTCCCAAGGGCGGGGTGGTAGAAGGAGGCAGTTGCCTGATTGCGCCGCGAGGGTTGGTGGGGGAATGGCACCTTTGGCACCTTTGGCACCGCCCAACAGCCGAGTAGATTACCATGCTATGCCCTTTGCCATCCTCGATCCGTTCAGCGGCATCTCCGGCGACATGACGCTCGGAGCGCTGTTGGACGTCGGGCTTGACGCCGCGTGGCTGCGGGCGCTCCCCGCGCGACTGGGGCTGGACGGTGTGGAGGTCAGGATCGAGCGCGTACAGCGATCCGGCATCGCCTGCACGAAAGTCGATTTCGACATTCCGCCGCAGCCGCACGGCCGGCATATCCACCAGATCAGGGAAATCGTCGCGCGTGCCGGCGTGCCGGATACGGTTCGAGCCCGCGCCGACGCGGCGTTCACCGCGATCGCGGCGGCAGAGGGTGAAATTCACGACATGCCGCCCGAGCGCGTGCATCTGCACGAAGTGGGCGCCGTGGATGCCATTCTCGATATCGTCGGCGCCATCTGGGGATTCGAACAGCTCGGCGTCGAGCGAGTCTACTGCGGAGCAATTGCCCTGGGCGATGGGACGGTGGCGGCCGCGCATGGCGAGCTTCCCGTACCGGCGCCGGCGACGCTCAAGCTGCTCGAGGGACTTCCGGTGCAGAGAGGTCCCGACGGCGCGGGTGAGCTGGTCACCCCAACGGGTGCCGCGTTGGTGCGAGTGCTCTCATCGGGCGCACCGCCGGCGCGGTACGTGCCGGTGCGCAGCGGCTTCGGTGCCGGAACCCGCAATCCGCACGGTCGCCCGAATGCGCTGCGACTGGTCCTCGCCGACGATGACGCCACAGCGGGAGCGAGCGATACGCGCGTGCGCGTGGAGTCGCTGGTGCAACTGAGCACTGATCTGGATGACATGGATGGCGAATCGCTGGGTGCCGCCGCGGACGCGCTGCGTGCGGAGGGCGCGCTGGATGTCGTGCTCGTGCCGACGATCATGAAAAAAGGCAGACCAGGCGCGCGACTCGATGTGCTGTGTGCAGCGGGCGACGCGACGCGCCTCGAGGAAGTGGTGTTCATGCGTACGAGCGCGATCGGCCTGCGCCGCACTCCGGTCGAGCGTCACGCTCTCGCGCGCGAGGAGCGCACGGCGCACGTTCTGCACCATCCGGTTCGTGTGAAGGTGGTGACACTGGCATCAGGCGCGCGACGCGCCAAGCCGGAATTCGAGGACGTGGCTCGTATCGCCGCGACGACGGGTCGTTCGCTGCGCGAGGTGAGCGGGCTGGCCCGTGAAGCGGCGGAACGCATTGCCGCGGACCGTGTATCTTGACCAGCGGGCCGCACAGGCCCGTTTTTCGTATTCACTCAGGAGAGGATAGATGAGCGTCTGGCGAAACGCGGCGGCAGCCGCACTTGCCCTCAGCGTTGTTGCTGCCGGCTCGGCCGCGGCGCAGGGAAAGAATCAGGATAAGACGAAAGCAACGGAGGATGCGTGCAAGGTTGATTTCGGCTCCTCTGACCCGGTGCGGGCCGGATACAATACCATCACGGTGCTGCAACTCGGCGCCTCCAAGCCCGATGATGCGAAAAAGAAGCTCATGAATGTGGTCGGCGATCTGACGAAGAAGGCGCCGACGGACAAGGATCTGTTGGGCACCGACTTCGTACTCGGCGCCTCGTACGTCCTGCTGTATGAGAACATGGGCGAACCGACCACGGTGAAGCGCAGCGACGTCGGTGCCAGCACGAACCCGGACGCCAGCATGGATCTGCTCGCGGCGGCTGACAGCGATTTCACTACGGTGGAGAAGGCGATGCCGGACTGCGCGGACCGCACGGCATACTATCGGCAGCGGCCATGGGTCAAGATGATCAACGCGGTCGGCCCGCTCATCAACGCGGACAAGGTGGATTCCGCGAAGGCGTTGCTCGCGCGCGCGGAGACGATTTATCGCGGATCGCCGTTCGGGTACTACTTCCAGGGCCACATCGCACAGAAGCAGCAGAATTGGGATGCCGCGACGGCCGCCTACTCCAAGGCGGTGGAGCTGGCCACGCCCGAGCTCACGCAGAAGGATTCGAACGTCGCGAACGTGAAGGAGTTCAGTGAATTCAGCGCGGCGTTCTCGCAGTTGCAGGCGGCGAGCAAGCTGCAGGGTGGGGCGCAGCAGGCGGGCATGAAGAAGGCGGTGGATCTCTACCGCGCCTATCTCAAGGACTATCCGAACGGTCCGAACGCGCACCCTGCACAGGCCGGATTGACGGCCGCGCTCAAGGCTTCGGGTGACACCGCGTCGCTCGCATCCATGTGGTCGGACATGGTGGCCAATCCCACCAAGTACAACGACGCCCAACTCTTTGACGCCGGCACGCAGGCCTTCAGCGCCAATCAGATTCCGACGGCGGTCAAGCTCATGGAAGCCGGCAACGCGCAGAATCCCTATCTGCGCGGCGGTCTCTTCAACCTCGCCAATGCGTACTGGAAGGCCGCGGCCTTCGACAAGATGCTTCCCATCGCCAAGCGTCTTGTAGAGGTCGACCCGAACAGTCCGGACGACTATCAGCTCGTCGCGATCGCCTACCAGGGGCTCGAAAAGAAGGCGTCTGATCCCAAGGTCGTGAAGGCGTATGGTGATTCAGTCTCGAAGTACGTGACGACATCCGAGAAGCTGCCGGTTACGGTGAACTTCACCGCCTTCAGCCACGACACGACGCACTACTCGCTCGAGGGCACCGTGGTAAATGTCACTGCGGCCGCGAAAACGGTGACGCTTCCGATCCAGTTCGTGGACGACAAGGGGAACGTCGTGACGACCAAGTCCACCGAGCCGCTGGCGCTCGGGCCGAAGGGTTCCGCAAGCGCGTCGAAGAAATTCTCCATCGCCGTGGACGGCGCGGCGATCAAGGCATTCAAGTACCAGCCGATCAAGTAGCACCGACCGCCCGGCCGTAGGT
>JBOHTE010000254.1:0-1745 GCA_050733555.1 Gemmatimonadaceae bacterium
GGGCCCAGGCGATCGAGTTGCACACCGGGGCCTATGCCAACAGCGGGGCCAGTGCACCCGCGCTCGAAGCGCTCGCGGGCGCCGCGGTCACTGCCGCATCCGTCGGGCTGGCGGTGCACGCCGGCCACGGACTCACCGTACGGAACGTTGGACCCGTCGCCGCCATTGCGGAGATCGAGGAATTGAACATCGGACACTCCATCGTGAGCCGCGCCGTGTTGATCGGACTCGTGGCAGCGGTGCACGAAATGCGCACCGCAATGGACACCGCGCGCGCCGCGGTGCGTTGACCATTTCAGCCAAAGCGCTAATTTCGTGCTCCGTTCATCCCTGGGGAATTCATGAGCTCGTCCTCCCGCGTGCTGGACTACTTCGTCGTGGAGGCGTCGGAGTGCATTGAACGGCTGGACGGCCTGCTTGCCGCGGGTGCGACGCACGCGCCCGATCCGGACGCGCTGCTGCGCACCGTCAAGGCGCTGCGCGGGAGCGCGACCATGGCGCACCAGCAGCCGCTGGCCGAACTGGCGGCGGGCGCGGAGCGCGTGGCGCGCGGTGTGCGCGATGGGCGCGTGCAGTGGGGTGTCAGCATGCACGCGACACTCGTCGCCACGGTTGACGATTTCCGGATCCTGCTGCGCGACGTGCGCACCTGGAGCGCCGCGGACGACGAGCGCGCCGGCCGCCGAACTCGAGAGCTGGCGGCGCTCGCGCCGGACGTGCCGCCCTCCCGACTGTCCACGACGCCGGCGGGCGACAGCCGGGATTTCCTGTCGGCAGAGACCGCGGACCTGGCGCGGGCTCTGGAGCAGTGCGCGTCGCCGAGCGCGCCGCCGGATGCCGTAGCGGCCGCCACCGAGCGGGTCCGCGCCCTGCGCGGCGTGGCAGAGTTCAAGGATCTGCCGCCGCTGGGTGAAGTGCTGGAGGGCGTGGACACCGCCTTGCGACCGCTCGAGAGCCCATCCGCGACCGCTGCGACCGTGCGGCAGCGCGCGCTGTTCGCGGCAGCGAGCGTCCTGCTGCGCCGGGCATCGCGCGAGCTGGCGTCGCGCGCGCGGCCTGATCCGGACGCTCCGGAGCTGGCCGAGTTCCGCCGTGCTCGCGCCGTGCTGCAGGCCGACGGCGCCGCGATCGTGCGCATCATTCCCATCTCCCATCTCTTCCACGATGACGTGGGACCACACGTGATCTCCGCGGCGGCGCATCCGCCAACCACCGCGGACGAGCGCTTCCGGCTGGAGGTCGTGAGTCTGGCGGAGCACGTGCGCGGCGTGATCGCCGACGCGCGCGCGCATCCGGGTGAGCCAGATCGCGAGCGCGTCGCGCGCGACATGCGTGGCGCCCTGCGCGCGCTGGGCAGTACGGCGAACAGCTTTGGTCAGAAGCCCGTGGCCCGGTTTGCCGCCACCTGGAGCGTGCGGGTCGGTACGTTGGACAGCGATGCGCTCGCCGCGATCGATGCCGCAGCGACACTGCTCGCGAATCCGGCGTCCAGTGCGCGAGACCTCGTGCACGGCCTCGATCGCTTTGCGGCACCGGCCACTCCGGCGCCAGCCAGCGCCACGTCAGCCGACCCGCGGGCCCGCATGCGCACGCCCACCGGCGGTCAGCTCCACGACCTGTTGCAACGCGGGATCGCGAGTTTTGCGCCGCTCGAGGCGCGCCCGCTCACGCCGTCCGCGCCGCTGCCGGATGAGCAGATCGTGCCCATCGAACAGCTCCTGTATCGCGGCCGCCGCGCGCTCGAG
>JBOHTE010000255.1:0-4793 GCA_050733555.1 Gemmatimonadaceae bacterium
GGCCCGCGAGACGCTGCGCGACGGCCATCCTGATTGTTGCCGCGTACGCTGCTCCGCCACAGCTCGGCGCGCAGCAGAACGCAGAGCAGAACGCAGAGCAGAATGCACAGCAGCGCGCATTGCAGCCGCCGGAACGTGCATCGCCCGACTCGACCCGGGATTCGACATTCCTGCTCGCGACCACCGACCCGTCGCGCGCGCCATCGCCCTTCATCGGCAACGGGCGCGTGGGCGTGGTCATTCCGGCGCTGGGCATCGGCGCATCGCGCTCGCTCACGGCCGGACTGTACGAGCACGCCGATGCGGATGTGCCGCGCATCGCCGCCGCGCCCGCGTGGAACGCCATTGATGTGTTCGACGGTGATCACTGGCTCGCGGCCACGCCGCTGGCGGACATCACGCTCGATCGCTATCACCAGGTGATCGACATGCATTCCGGCCTTGCGCGCACCAGCTACGACTGGATCGATGGGTCCAGACGAACGTCGGTACGCGTGGAGACTTTCGTGTCGCGCGCCGATCCGTATCGTGCGGCTATTCGCCTCGTGCTGGTACCACGCACGGCGGGACGCCTGCGAGTTCGCATCGCGCTTGCCGGCTGGCCGCCACCGCACCGGCTCGCCCTCGCCAGACTCACGCGCGCCGAGCCGGACTGGGGGCCGTCGCAGCTCTGGTATCCGGGGCACATGCGCGTCCGCTCGCGATCAGCGCTGCACACGGCCACCGGCGCGCGCCTCACCATGACCGCCACGCCTGAGGGGCGCTCCACCTCACTCGCCGAGGCCGCCACGGTTGACTGGGCGCGCGATCTGCCGCGCGCCAGCGCGCGGACGGTCGCGCGAGGCGACACGGCCATGGTGGAGCTGGCGTTCGACGCGTCGCCCGGCGTCTCCTATACCATCACAAACGTCGTGAGCATCGTATCCTCCACGACTGTGGCGAGCCCCGCTGCGCGCGCCGCGCAGGATGCGGCAGCCGCGCGCAGGCTGAGCTTTGACTCGCTCGCCGCGCGCAATGCCGCGGCGTGGAATCGGCTCTGGAACACCGACATCGAGATCGACGGCGATCCGGCGCTCCAGCGCCTCGTGCGCTCCATGCTGTTCTACCTGCTCTGCAGCGCCGATTCGGGTACGGCACTCGCCATTCCTCCCATGGGACTCTCGAGCGCCGGATATTACGGCCACGTGTTCTGGGATTCCGACACGTGGATGTTCCCCGCCCTCGTGCTCACGCACCCCGCCGTCGCGCGCTCGCTCGTCGCCTTCCGTGCGCATGCGCTCCGGTCCGCGGAAGCCAACGCACGCGCTCACGGCCTTCGGGGCGCGATGTATCCCTGGGAATCGGATGAGCTCGGCCACGAGACGACGCCGCACTTCGCCTCGCAGAACGCTCATTCGGAAATTCACGTGACTGGCGATGTCGCGCTCGCGCAGTGGCAGTACTATCTCGCCACCGGCGATTCAACCTGGCTCGCGCGCGAGGGATTTCCGGTGATCCGGGCCACGGCCAACTTCTGGGTCAGCCGCGCCACGTACGATTCCACACGCGATCGGTACGACATCAGGAACGTCGTATCCGTCGCCGAGGGACTGGTCGGCGTGACGGACGACGCGTACACGAATGCGGCCGCGCGCCGCAATCTGCAGATCGCTGGCGCCGCGAGCACGCGGCTCGGCGTTGCGGCTGACCCGCGCTGGGCGGTGGTGGCGGGCAAGCTGCATCTCCCGTTCGATACGGCGAGCCAGTTCTTTCGCACGTACGAGGGTGCGTCGGACTCCACGCTTGGGGTCATCACACCGCTGCTCAGCTATCCGCTGGCGGTACCCATGAGCGATCGCGCCAAGCGCAGTGCGCTGGATCAGGCGGTGCGTCGCCTCAGCGAAGAGGCCTCGGGCGCCATGATGGGCATCACGCTGCTGTCGGTGGATGCGGCGGAGCTGGGCGACCGCGCGCTGGTCGACTCCCTGCTGCCGTACAGCTATCAGGCGCACTTGCGCGGACCGTTTCTCATGCTGTCGGAAACGCCCACCAACAACGCGGTGAACTTTCTCACGGGCGCAGGCGGCTTTCTGCAACAGGTGATCTTCGGCTATACGGGACTCCGCCTCGACGAATCGGGCCTGGAGGCGCAATTTCCGCCGGTACTGCCATCGCCCATCACGCGACTGGTGCTGCACGCGCTGCACGTGCGCGGCAAACTGGTTGACGTCGTGGTGGATTCCACCGGCCGTCACGTCATGCCGCATACCGACTCATCCGCACGATGACGATCCCACTGTTCGCGCTGGCGCTCATACTGCAGGCCGTACCAGCCGGCGCGCCACCTGCGCCACCGCAGTCATCCCAGCCGCGCCGTGTCGCTTCCGTGCTTCACTTCCCGGAAGCGGGCCTCGACGATACCGCGGCGTATCAGGGCTACAAGACTCGTCTCTACCGCGACTCCAGAGGAAACACCGTGCAGATCTATCTCGGTCCGCACGATGGCCGGGTGGTGTTGTTATGGGCGGACGCGCTCGACGAGAGCGCGGCCTTCACCGTACGCGACGCCAGGGGGCGTGCTGCGCCCCTCGACTGGTCAGGTGACAGCGCCACCGTCGCGGACTCCGGTGGCACACGGCGCATCACGTATGAGCTCGACGCGGCGACGCCCAATGTCACACTGGGCTGGTTTCTACTCGGCACCATGCGCGTGGAGCGCGACTTTCAGTACGCGCATGCGCATCTTCGCCAATTCGGTGCACCTCCATACGTCATCGCCCCTGAATCCGCGCTGGTGGCGAACATTGCGCGGCTCCCCACCGCCGAACAGCAGCGCGAGCTCGCACTGCTTGCCGCGCACAGCGTGGCGGAACTCCGGGCGCGGCGCAGCCCGGTGCCGGTCGTGCTGCGATCCGGCAGCGCGTGGACCGTTCGCCTGGACCATCCCGCGCTCGACGGCCGAAGTCATCTGCGGCTCGAGGTCATGGGGGATGCGCGACAGGCGGACGCGCGCATCATCGGCCGCACGGTGAGCATCCGCTCGCGCTCGGGACGTTCCGTGCATCTGACCATTCAGGTCAGCACCGACGGCGCGGCACTCACACCACTCACGCGAGACGAGATATTCAATGCCGCGTTCCTGTCGTATCTCGCCCATGCCACGACCGGCACGGACAGCGCCGTCGTGACGCATGCGCGCCGGCTGGAGCGCGAGGTGCTGAGCGTCGAGCTGCTCAGCTCCCGCGAAAAGCTCATGGCGGGTCTCCCCAACTTCGCGACGTACTTCGGCCGCGATGGCCTCATGACCGCCCTTATGATGCGCGCGATCTGGACGCCCGTCATGTCGGAGCGCGTGATCGCCAGCGTCCTGGGCAAGCTCGGGCCGGCGGGCGACGTGTCGCACGAGGAGGCGCTGGGCGAGCAGGCGATTCGCGAGAGCGCGGCGGTATACGACTCGCTCATCGGCGAGTACTTCCGCCTCGTGCAGCGCGCCGACTCGGCGCGTGCGGACAGCAGTCTCGCGGCGGCGCGGGCGGTGCTGCACGACCTGCGTCGCACCCGCGAGAACTACCACATGATGGATGACGAGTTTCAACTCCCCGTGCTGGAAGCGCGATACCTCGCCGACTCCACCGTGCCCGGTCCGCAGAAGCGGGCATTTCTCTTCGACAGCACGAACGCCGGTACATCGCACCTTGCGCTCGTGCTGCGCGAGATGGCGCTCGTGGCCAGCGAGACGCAGCCCTACGCACGGAATCCGGTCGCCACGAGCCTCATCGGATTTGTCAAACGCGACTCGACGCACTGGCAGTCCGCGAGCTGGCGCGACAGCAACGCCGGCTACGCGAATGGGCGGTTCGCCATGGACATCAACGCGATCTGGGCGCCCTGCGCGCTGCGCTCCATTGCCGGCATCCTCGCGTCGTTGCACGCGCTGGGTCTGTCGAATGACGCGCTCGACTCCATCGCGCCCGGGATCGCGCACTCTGCCCTCGGCGACTGGATGCGCGACTCCACGTCGCTGGAGGCGGCCACCGCTACCTGGCAGGGCGCACGCCGCTGGTTCACCGTGACGCTCGACCCGTCAACCACGAGGCGCGACATCCGCGCCAAACTTGCCTGGCTTCCATCCGCGGAACGGCAGTACTGGGAGCGGATCATGAACCAGGCGCACGAAGTGCGGGACTCCGTCGTGTTTCTCGCGCTCTCGCTGGACGCGAAGGGCCAGCCCATTCAGGTCGTCAACACCGATCCGGCAACCGATCTGTTCCTGACCGACCATACCCGCCGCATTCGGACTGGTGCCGAACAGCCCGGCGAGGTGTTGCAGGAAGTGCAGCCCTTCATGCGCGTCTATCCCGTTGGCCTGTTCGTGAGCGGACTGGGGCCCGTCGTGGCCAACGATGCGTATGCGTCGCGATCGGTGTGGGATGCCTTTCGCGATGACGCATATCATTCGCCGCGTGTCGTCTGGGGGCGCGAGGTGAATCTCTTCCTGCTCGGTGTCACGGATCAGATTGCCTCGGCGTACGACACCTCGGGCAGCCTCGCCGATCCTGCGCTCGCGTCATACGTGCAGGCGCTGCGCGAGGCACTGGAGCGCATGCGCACGGCCGTGACGGCATCGCACCTCGAGCACAACGAGCTCTGGAGCTACCAGATCAGGAACGGCCGGCTGCTGCCCATGCGCTACGGCACGAGCTCCGACGTCCAGCTCTGGAGCACGACCGACCTTGCGGTCCAGTTCGCCCTGTCGCGGCTGCCTCGGTAAGCCGCGTAAGCCGCGGGGCAGCCCATGGGGCAGCCCCAGGGGC
>JBOHTE010000256.1:0-4194 GCA_050733555.1 Gemmatimonadaceae bacterium
ATTAAGTACGCGGCCTGATATCGGCTATTTGATGGCCGGAGTAATAGGTATGCGGGTTCCGGATTTAGCGTCGAAGTTACAACGATCTTGGTTATTGTGTGGGGGTCTGACGGTCCCCACGAACGAAACTTTTCCATGTTGAGTCGGAACCCTCCATTCCTGACAGTCCGATCTGCCTCACGGCGCAGTCCAAGCATCGCGTGATTCGCAGAAAAGCAGATGTCGTCCATGTAGCGCGTATACGTGGCATCATGACGTTCCGCGAGTTCTGTGAGCGCAAAATCAGTGCGCGTGAAGACGAGATTCAGCACGGCCGGACTCGAAGGCGGCCCCTGTGGCAGCATGTCCTGATACGTGACCAGACGAGTGATGAGCCCAACCACCGGTTCGGCTATGCCCGCTCTGCGTAGCGCGTCGCGCACCATTTGGACCCGAGCCGAGGGGAAACAGGCTTGAATATCCATCACTATCAGGTGTGTACGTGCCAGGTGCTGCGACGCGTTGGCGATGACACTTCGGCCTCGCTGGCTATACACCGCATCCGAAATTGGAAACGCACTCAGAACGTGGTCATGAAGGCTGCGCTGCAGGGTCTTAAGCCACTTGCGAGGCTTGTGTATGGTTCGCCGCTTCTTTCCCGCAAGGAGCACGAATGGATCGTAGCCGTGTAGCCGGATTAGCCGACTCAGCTTCGCAAGTTGATCTGAACCCATGCCGAGGGCTTGGCATACGTCATCGACAGTTTCGGGAATCCTTGGCAGGACGTCAAGCGAGTGGTGCATGGACGAAGAATTCTCTTTTCTACTCGTTATCCGCTGTGTCCGCCGACTGACAGTTGTCAGGGTCGATTTCGCGAAAGCGCTCAGCAAGGAGGAATCGCTGAGCAACATGAAGCAGCCGCTCCGTCAGTGCTCTTGCTTGGCGCGCTTCCGATGTGTTGGCCGGCGCGCCGGTGCCGAGGGCAGCAGCGAATAGCACGTTGGCTGGGATCTGGAGCGCCTCTGCAATTGCGCGAAGCATGGGGATGGTAGGCTCTCGCTTTCCCGACTCGACCAGCGATAGCATCGAGGCAGAAACGCGGGCACGGGCTGCAAGCTCACGCTGCTTGAGCCCAGCCGAAGCGCGAAGCGTCTTTATGCAGTCTCCTACTGTCATAAGACCTATATACTGGCTCCCGCGCCACTGGCCCGGGCGTGCTTGAAATGGAAGTCTCGATTATTCGCTTCACCACTTCCACTGCCAGCGCTCGCAGCACGTCGCGCACTATTACCCAGCCCAATCTGCGAGCCTGGGCAGACCTCATGCGTTGGCCGTACACGCGCAATCGCTCCAGTATCCGGGAAAGCTGAATCGAGACTTCTGCGTTGACGCCCTGCAGGTCGGCAGAAAGGCTTTCGAGTTCTCCGATGATCTGGAAAAACTCGTCCTGCGGGGCGGCGGGGGGATCTTCCATCTTCACCTCCATGTGCTGGTTGACGCGCAAAGACGACCTACCGAAGTGTAGGTCGCCCCATTTGATCCACGTCGTAGCGTCGTCGCCGCGAAAGCGTTGACGTCCTCCTCAGGTCATGCTTGCAATTCAACGTCCTACTGCCAGCCTGAGGCACGACTGCGTCATCGCGTGCCGGGAGTGACCATCTTCTCGTTCACGCGCGCGTACCCCCATGGCAATCCGGAACCGCAGCTAAGGGCTGCGGCAACCGTCCGATCTGTCATAGGGCTCACCGCGCTGTCGGAAACGCGGTGGAGGTGCACCACAGATCCCTTCCGCTTGTCAATCAGCACTGCCCGAAGGCTACTGAAGTATGGCAAAAATTTGCGCAGTGTCAAGTATCATTGCCCGCGGAGAATTGGCCATATGTTCTTGGGATCAGCGCAGTGCAAACTTTCGCTTTCTCACCGCCGGCAACACGCACGCAAGAAACAGCTTACCTGCTTTGCGAGTACGGAGTTCCTTCACGTACCACGGGCACGGATCACGCGCCTACTCCCCATGCCCCTTCTTCCACTCCTCCACCCTCTGCTTCGCCTCGCTGATCTCCCCCTTCGTCATTCTCGACTCCAGTTCCGCCAAAGTCGCCGGCGTGTCATAGCCCCAGCCGTTACTCAGCGTGAGCCACTTGTATGCCTCCACGTCGTCGCGTGCCTCGCCTTTCCCCGTGGCGTACGCAAACCCCACGAACATCTGCGCGGCGTGATTGTCCTGTTCGGCCGCCTTGCGATACCACTCCACAGCGGTCGCCATGGCGGTGCCGTCCACGTCGCCTGAGTCGACATCCAGCGACCACCCCGTCTTGTACTCGCCCTCGGCGTCACCACCATCGGCGGCCTTGCGGTACCAGGCGAAGGCCTGGTTCATGTCCTGGTGTGCTCCCATCCCTTGTTCATACATGTAGGCGAGCGCTCGCTGCGCCGGCGCGTATCCCTGGTCGGCGGACTTCCGATACCAGTTGACGGCGTTGTCACAGCTCTCCGCGCTCTCATACTGGCCGCCGAGTCTGTACTGCCCGGCTGGGTCGACGGGCGCGAGGGAATCGAGCGCGCTCGTGTTGCGCGGAGTGTCGCATGGTGGATGCGAGCCTGCGGGGAACGGATTCATTCGCAGCTTCGCCTCTTCCTCGGTCGCGGTCTTCGCGAGGGTGTAGGCGTGGAGTTTCATGATTCCTTCCGTCGCGGCTCCGATGGCTGCCACCGCAATCAGGACACCGGCGGCAACGCGGAGCGCCTTTCCCGATCGGGGTGGCTCGTCTGCTTCCACTGCGCTCTTCGCCGCGGAGGTCGCCGGCCTGACCGGCACCTCGACGACGTCGGCCTCAGTGCTCGCCGGCACCGGCTTAACCGCCGGCTCGGTCATGCCACTCGTGTCACCAGCGACAGCTGCTCGGGTCGCTTCCGCCCCGGCCTCCGCCACTGGCATTCTCGCCAGCAACACCTTCACGGTCTCCGCCAGTTGCACGAGATGCCGCTCCAGTGGCACGGTCAGCGCATCCAGCCAGTGCCTGCTGGCGATGTAGTACTCCATCGCCGCAGACGGCCTCACGTTTTCAATCCGCAACGGGACGACAGGCAGCCCCATGCTCACCGCTCGCTCCACTTCCCGCAGCACGTGCTTCGACTGATTCGCGCCCGACGAGAACACGAGCACCATAAGCCGGCTCTCCCGCAACGCGTTGACCAGCGCCGCCGCGTACTCCTCGCCCGGCACCACGTCCCTCGGCGCGATCCAGCAGCGAATGCCGCGCGACTCGAGCGTCGCGCACACGGCGTCCGCGGTGGGCTTGTCCTTCGACGAGTAGCTGATGAAAACGTCGTGTGCCATGGCGCCCTCGCAAGGATGCCGATTCAGATGGACAGCGCGACCTTCCGCGGAGACAACTGCTCCACACTCACATTCTTCTCTGCGTACTCCCGCCCCAGCTTCTGATACAAGGGCATGTTCGCCACGCGATCCAGCCGCAAATCCACCGGCCCGCTGCCGGCATCGTCCGCCGTGCTCACGTTGAACACCTGATTGTAGCGCGCATACGTGAACCACTGCTGCTCGGGCCGCAAGAGCGCGGGCTCGGTGAGTGCGCCCAGCTCGCGATCGATCTCGGCGCCGTGCACGCAGTCGCCCAGCACACGACACAACGTGTCCTGCTCCACGCTCACCGCATCCAGCACGGCGGGCATCACGAACTTCAACTGATCGATGAGCGTGATCTTCTCGGCTACCTTGTCCGGCAGATGGACGTGCTCGTAGCCGGTGCCCACGCTCACCAGCTGCAGCGCCTCGCGCCCCGTAGGCCACCCGATGCGGTACTGCGGCAGCGTGGCCATGAGCACGGCGATCAGCGACGGGTTGTTGAACGGCGTCACGCCGCCATCCACGAACAGGAACCTGCGCTGGCCGTAGTCAATGCGCTCCGGCGCGAAAAACGTCGGCGCGGCGGTGCTGGCGCGCAGCAGCTTCCAGAGCGGGATGTCCAGGTTGCAGTCCTCACGCGCGCGGTCGTTGTAGTGGCTCGCCGGATTGTTCGACACGGGCCAGGGCGAGCCGGTGGTGGCGTTCCGCATGATGATCAGCAGCAGCGTCCGCAGCCGCGATGATCCCATGAGCGCGGGCGTGCGCTGCGCGTCGCTCTCGCTGAAATGCTTCCGGAAAAATTCCGCCACCTCTTCGGCGCGGTACTTGAATTTCCACTGGTTGTACCA
>JBOHTE010000257.1:0-1858 GCA_050733555.1 Gemmatimonadaceae bacterium
GCCCTGAATGCCAGCCGCCGGCGCCAGCCCATCGCGCGGCCCGCGCGCCACGGCAGGCCCAGCGCCGATTCGAGGAGCAGCGCCAGGATCGCCAGCGCGAGCGGCCACTGGAAGCGATCCGGAATCGCGGCGCGTGCCCTCGACTCCGCTGCACCCGTGGCCAGTTGCGCAATGCCCGCCACGATCGGCGTCACACTGGCGTCGCCCGACCAGTGCGCGTACACGCCGCCCGTCTCCCGCGCGATGTCGCGCAGATTCTGCTCCTCGAGATGCGACACCACCTCGTTCCCCAGCCGGTCGCGATGGTATCGCACGATGCCCGCGGAATCCACGTCGGGGATCCTCGCCCCGGCGGTCGTGCCGATTCCCACCACGAAGCCGTGGATGCCATCGTGCTTGAGCGCGCCAATCGCGCCCTCGAGCTTGCCCGCCACGTCCTCGCCATCGGTGAGGAACACGGCCACGCGTGCGCCCTGGCCGCCGGATCGCACCAGCGATGACGCGGCGACATCCGCTGCCGCTTCGAGATTCGTGGACACGCTGGGGATCTGATTCGGCGCCGCCTGATCCACGAAGCGCGACAGCGCGGAATGATCGAGCGTGAGCGGCAACTGCAGAAACGCGCTGCCGCCGAAGATCACGAGCCCCACGCGATCGTCGCTCAGGCGGCGCGCGATGGCGAGCGCGGCCTGCTTCGCCGCATCGAGCCGCGACGGCAGGGCGTCGCGCGCCTGCATCGAGCGCGAGAGATCCAGCACGAACAGCACATCGTGCGATGACTCGTGCAGCGTCTGCTCGCTGCTCCCCGAGCGCGGGCGCGCGATCGCCACGAGGAGCGCCGCGCACGCCAGTGCCAGCAGCGCGCGCCCGGTCATGCGCCACCGCGACGTTGGCAGCGGCGCGGAGCGACGCAGCACGTCCAGTTCGCCGAAGCGGGCCAGCGCGGCGGATCGGCGCCGGTCCGCCTGGCGCAGCAGGTGGAGCAGCGCGGGCACCGCGACGACGATCGCGATGAGCCAGATCGGATGATCGAACGTCATGTGCCCGGCACCGTGCGCAGCCACACCGAGCGCAGCGACAGCTCGAACGCGAAGAGCACGAGCGCGGCGACGGCGAGCGGCAGGTAGTACTCGTGCCAGCTCAGGATGTCGCGCACCTGGATGCGGCTTTTCTCGAGCGCGTCAATCTGGGAGACGATGCCCTGCAGCGCGTTCGCGTCGGACGCGCGATAGTATTCGCCGCCACTTTCCCGTGCGATCGCGCGCAGCAGATCCTCATCCTGCGACGACAGCGACGGCGCCGACTGCTGATAGAGCCTGCCGCGCCCGCGCACCCATTCATCGGGCAGCGCGGCGTGCGCTCCGCCGGCCGCCATCCCCACTGCGTACACGCGCACCCCGATGGCGCGCGCCAGCGCGGCCGCGGTGAGCGGGTCCGGTGTGCCGGTGTTGTTGCCGCCGTCCGTCACGAGGATGATCAGCCCGCTGTTGCGCGGCAGATTCTTGAGCAGGTTCTCCGCCATGGCGAGCGCTGGACCGATCGCGGTGCCATCGGGGAGCAGGCCGATGTCCGCATTGCGCAGCATCTGCAACATGACGCTCTCGTCATCCGTGAGCGGGACCTGCGTGAACGGGCGGCTCGCGAACAGCACCAGCCCCATGAAGTCACCCTGCCGCGCGTGCACGAAGTCGGCGAGCACCTGCCGGGCGGCCCCGAGGCGGGACGGCGCGAAATCCTCCGCCTTCATGCTGCTCGAGATGTCGAGCGCGAACACGATGTTCCGCCCGCGGAGATTTTCGGTGCGGACGACGCCCGGCGTCCGCGGACGCGCGAGCGCGAGGATGAGCAGTGTCAGCAC
>JBOHTE010000258.1:0-3133 GCA_050733555.1 Gemmatimonadaceae bacterium
GATCACGACTCGGCGGACATGGAGGCCCGCGTGACCTGTCCGTACTGCGGTGAGCCCAACACGCTCGCGCTCGATCCGAGCAGTGGTACCGCGCAGGACTACATCGAGGACTGCCAGGTGTGTTGCCACTCCATGCGGATCGTCGTGAACTATCTGCCGTCCGGCACCGCCGACGTGCACGCCGAAAGTATTGACGACGAATGATCCGCGCGCGGTGCACCTGCGCGCCGCGATCACCAAACCAGTAGCCATGTCCCGTGCTCTCCCGTGGCGCGCCACTGCCTCGCTGGCCGCCCTGTTCTTCGCGCTGCCCGCCGCGCGTCCCGCACGACTCGCGGCGCAGGACACGACGCGCAGTGCGCCGCCACCGCTCACCGCACCCATACCGGTGGACAGCAGCGTGCGCATCGGCACGCTGCCCAACGGGCTCACCTACTACATCCGCGTCAACCACAAGCCCGAGAAGCGCGCCGAACTGCGTCTCGTCGTGAACGCCGGTTCCATCCTCGAAGACAGCACGCAGCTCGGCCTCGCCCATCTCGTCGAGCACATGGCGTTCGACGGCACGACGCACTTCAAGCGACAGCAGCTCATCAGCTATCTCGAATCCACGGGCGTCCGGTTCGGCGCCGATCTCAACGCCTCCACCGGATTCGACGAGACGATCTATCAGCTCGCCGTTCCGACGGACAGCGCGACACTGCTCGGCACCGGCATCGAGATTCTGTCCGACTGGGCGCACGGGCTCACCTTCGATCCCGCCGAGCTCGAGCGCGAACGGAAGGTCGTGGTGGAAGAGTGGCGACTGGGCCGCGGCGCCGCACAGCGCATTCGCGACAGGCAGTTCCCCGTGCTCTTCGCCAACTCGCGCTACGCCACGCGGCTGCCCATTGGCGACAAGCACACCATCGAAACCGCGTCACGCGCCGAGCTCGTGCGGTTCTACCACGACTGGTACCGGCCCGATCTCATGGCCGTGATCGCGGTCGGGGATTTCGACGGCGCGCAGGTGGAGCGGCTCATTCGCGAGCGCTTCGCGCCGCTCACCAATCCGAAACCCGAGCGCGTGCGTGCCGTTTTCCCCGTTCCCTCCGATACACTCACGCGCATCGCCGTCACCACGGATCCCGAAGCGACCAACTCCACCGTCGCCGAATACTACGAAATGCCGGTGGAGCACGAGCGCACCGTGGCCGACTACCGGCGCGAGCTGGTGGAGTCGCTCTACAGCGGCATGCTCAATGACCGCCTCGTGGAGATTGCCCAGCGCCCCGATGCACCCTTCGTGGGCGCATACTCCACGCAGGGCACCATTGTGCGCAGCCGCGCCGCGTACGTGTTGAGCGGGCTCGTGAAGGATGGTGGCATCTCGCGCGGGCTCGGGGCGGTGCTCACCGAGGCCGAGCGCGTCGAGCAGCACGGCTTCACGCCAACGGAGTTCGAACGCCAGAAGGCGAACCTGCTGCGCGGCATGGAAAACACGTACGCGGAGCGCGACAAGACCAGCTCGGATGCCTTCGTGCAGGCGTACGTGGACAACTTCCTCGACGGCGATCCGATGCCGAGCATTGCGCAGGACTATCGGCTCACTCGCGCCCTGCTCCCCGGCGTCGCGCTCAGCGAGGTGAATCACGTCGCGCACGACTGGCTCTCGCTCCGTGATCGCACCATCGTCGCGAGCGCACCGTCAAAGGACAGCGCGTCCGTGCCCGGCGATGCCGCGCTGCTCGCGCTCGCGGACAGCATGGACCACGTGCAGGTGGCCGCGTACGTGGACTCCGTCTCCAATGCACCGCTCGTGGCGCGGCAGCCCGACCCGGGCCGCATCGTCGCCGAAACGCACGACCCGAAGGTCGGCGTCACGACGTGGACGCTGTCGAACGGCGTGCACGTGCTGCTCAAGCCTACCACGTTCAAGGACGATGAGTTGCTGTTCCGCGCGTACAGCCCGGGCGGCACATCGCTCGCGCCGGATTCCCTCGCGTTCGCGGCGCGCACCGCGAGCGACGCGGTCGAGACGAGCGGGGTGGGAAGCTTCAGCGCCTCGGCGCTGCAAAAGGCGCTCGCGGGCAAGTCCGTCGGCATCAGCTCGTCCATCACCCTGTACGAGGACGGCCTCTACGGCGGCGGTTCGCCGCTCGACGCGAACGCGCTTTTCCAGCTCATCTACCTGTACTTCACCGCGCCGCGCGCCGACACGGCCGCGTTCAAGGCGTTCGGGTCGCGCATGCGGGCGCTGCTCGCCAATCGCGATGTCAGCCCATCCGCGGCCTTCGCCGACACCGTGAGCGCCACGCTCTCGCGCCACAACCCGCGGGTGCGCCCGCTCACCGTCGCCGCCTTCGACAGCCTCAACGTCGGCGCGTCGCTGGCCTTCTATCGGGCGCGCTTTGCCGACGCGAGCGCGTTCACCTTCGTGTTCGTCGGCAACATTGACACGACGAAGCTCAAGCCGCTGGTCGAACGCTACATCGCGAGCCTCCCCGCCACGCATCAGGCCGAGCAGTGGCGCGATCTGGGCATCGACTATCCGCGCGGCGTGATCACGCGCGACGTGCGCAAGGGATCGGATCCGAAGAGCCAGACGCGCATCGCCTTTACCGGACCCTTCGAGTACACGCAGCACGATGTCTACCAGATGGAGGCGCTGGCGGATGTTCTGGAGATCGAACTGCGCGAGCGGCTGCGCCAGCAGCTCGGCGCGACCTACAGCGTATCCGTCACGCCGTATCCGGCGCGCATTCCGCGGCCGCGCTTCTATCTGGCGATCGACTTCGGTTCCGCACCAGCCAACGTGCGGCAGCTGGTGCAGGCGGTGTTCGCGACGATCGACACGCTCAGCACGCGCGGGCCGGCGGCGACGGACGTGAAGAAGGTACGCGAGACCGAGTTGCGCGAGCGCGAAACGGCGGTCCGGCAGAACGGCTTCTGGCTCTCGCACATCGTGTCCTACCAGCAGTCGGACTGGCCGCTCGAGAGCATTCTCGATTTCCCGGCGCAGGCCGACAGTCTGAGTGTCACGTCCCTGCGCGACGCAGCGCGCAAGTATCTCGACACGCGGAACTACGTGCAGGTGTCGTTGTTTCCGGACTCGACGAAGTAGACCCGCTCGCGGGGCGTGCCGGCGTGCCGG
>JBOHTE010000259.1:0-21496 GCA_050733555.1 Gemmatimonadaceae bacterium
GGCGCACACCGGTGCGCCAGCGCCCGCGAGCACCACGTTGGCGCCGATGCTGCGCAGCAGCGTGCTCTTGCCGGACATGTTGGAGCCGGTGACGAGCAGGAATGTCTCCGGCGGTCCGATCGTCACATCATTCGGGATGCGCTCTGATTCACTGAGCAACGGATGCGCCAGGTCGCGCGCGACGATGATCGGTGCCGTCTGCTCCGTGATTTCCGGGAAGACCCAGCCAGGGTTGTCGTGCGCAAGCGTGGCGAACGCGGCCAACGCTTCGGCCTCACCCAGGGCGGCCATCCAGTCGCGCGCGTGACATCCCGCGTCGCGACGCCAGCGCTCCAGTCGCTCCAGGACGTGCACGTCCCACTGGACGAGCCACTGCAGCGTCGCGTAGAGCATGGGTGAATAGCGGACCTCGGCCCAGGACAAGCAGCGCTCGAGCACGGCGAGCTGTTCGCCAGCGCCGCCGCCCGCGTTGATGCGCGCCTGGAGGCGCTGCAGCAGCGGGGCGTTGAACGGCTCAGTGGCCAACAACCGGAGCATTTCAGCCTGGGCACGGGGCGCGGCGGCGCGGAAGCCGGCGACGCGAGCGCTCTCCCTGAGGTTCCTGCGCTGCGTGGCAATCAGCAGGAGTCCCGCCGTTGCGGTGCCGAGCCAGATGGGCGTCGTCAGCGCACCGAACAACTGAAGAAGCCCGGTGACGATCGTCGCGGCCGTGAGCAGCCGAGTGGTCCAGAGAAAGAAGGGGTGGGAGAGGAGCCACGGCGGGCTCTCACACCACTCCAGAAAGCGCCGCAGCGTTTCAGGGCGGGTTCCGCCGGAGAGTATGGCGAGAGCGCCGAGCTGCTCACGCGCGGCGTCGTGAGAGACGAGTTCCAGCGCCGCGGTCTGCCGCTCCTGAATCTCGGACGGCGATGCGGACGGCTCAAGGAGCCAGGCGATGAGCGTCATGCGACCAGGTGCCGCAGTAGTTACGTCAAGGAGTTGCAACAGTGACGCGTGACCGACAATGCCCAGGTCGTCGGCGTAGGGGTGTGCGCCGGCTTCTGGCGGCGCTGGCACGGCAGGGAGTCTCTCCCAGTCGCGATTCACGCGGTGCTGGCCCCGCTGCAGATACTCATGAATGCTGGCGAGCCGCTCTTCGCGCCGGCGCAGTCGTCCGTGCACCGTGACGAGGAGGGCAAAGCACAGGGCGAAAACGATGGCGACGATTTCTGCCGCGACAGGCGAGCGTCCTCTTACGGCGACGAGCCAGATGAGCGCCGCAAGAACCAGGAAGAACGTCGCGAGCCGAAGCACACCGATCCTGCTGCTTCGCCGTCGGATTTCGTCGAGCGTCGTGCCCAATCGCTCGGCGCGATCGCGATAGGCCTCTGCGACGTGTGCGGCGCTTCCGGGCGTTGCGGCGCTCTGCTCCTGTTCGGCCAATTCAGCGCCAGTGGTTGTCATAGTGAGAACAGTATAAGGCCATTAGCGAACCACTATCGCGCTTGTTGCGCAGCAATCAGCTCAGTATTCACGAACTCCGTGGCGCGCCACTCGGCGTAGTAAAACGGACGCCACGGCGTCCGACCGCTGACGAATCCAACGTGTCCACCCCGTTTCACAAATTCGGTGTGCAAGTCCGGATTGTCGTGCGCGATCCGGGAGACGTCGTCGAGCACGTCGCGTGGCAGGAACGGATCATCGCGTGCACTCAAGAGCAGCGTGGGGACGCGAATGCCGGCAATGAATCGAATCGCGCTGCACTGCCCATAATAATCGGCCGCATCGCGGAAGCCATGCAGCGGCGCGGTTACGCCGTCATCGAAATCGTAGAGCGAGTGCGCGCGCGCGATGGCACTGCGGCGCACGGCGTCCGGAAAGTGTCGCTCCTTGGCGCGTGCCTTCTGGCGCAGTGAGCGAAGAAAATAGGCTTCGTAGACGCGCGAAAAGCCATGGCCTATGGTGCGGGAACTGCGCGCCAGATCGTACGGGACGGAGATGGCCGCGGCCGCCTTGACCTGCGACGGAAGCGTACGCCCGCGCTCGCCCAACCACTTGAGCAGGACATTGCCGCCCAATGACACGCCCACGAGCACGAGGGGCCGGTTCGGCTGTGCGCTGCTCAGCGATCGCACGACGAAGTCCAGATCGCGCGTGTCGCCCGAGTGATAGCACTGTGGCAGGCGATTCAACTCGACGCCGCACGAACGAAAGATCAGGACATCCGCGGCCCAGCGCCGTCGTGCGGCCTCGTGCAGCAGTCCACGGGCGTAGTGCGAACGCGGCGATCCTTCGAGTCCGTGCAGGACAATCAGTCGCGGGCGATCTTCCGGTGCATCCAGTCGCTCGAGTTCGAGAAAGTCGCCATCAGGCGTCTCCCATCGCTCGGTGCGCGTGACGGCGTCGCATGGCCGTCGCACCACCTTGCCCCAGAGCGTGCGCGCATGTGCGCCCGGAATCCACCACGCGGCGCGATACGGATGCTTCACGGGCATCACGGGCATCGCGGGCATCGCGGGCATCGCGGGCATCGCGGGCATCGCGGGCGGAGCAATACCGCCTGGTTTGTGATCCGATAGATTTGGGGCACGCCCCAATTTCATCCCGATCGACGTACGCATGGAAGTCCAGATTTTCGGCACGCGGAAGAGCCCGGAGACGCGCAAGGCGCTCCGCTTCTTCGCCGAACGCCGCATCAAAACGCATTTCGTGGACCTGGCTGAACGAGCCGCATCGCGCGGGGAGCTCGCGCGCTTTGCGCAGCGGTTCGGTATCGCCGCGCTCGTGGACATCGGGTCCCGGCGCTATGTCGACCTTGGGCTCCGTGCTGCCGGGCTTTCCGACTAGCGGTGGCTCGAACGCCTTGTGGATGAACCCCTGCTGCTTCGCATGCCTCTCGTGCGCCAGCAGAACCGGCTGAGCATTGGCGGAGCCGAAGCCGAATGGGAATCCTGGCTGGCGGGCACGTGACGACGGGGCATTCACGCTCATCGGTGCGGGTCCAGTCGTGACACAGATTTCTGTTTCGGGTGCCGCCGTGGAGTTCGGCGCGACGACGCTCTTTCGCGACATCACGTTCACGGTCGCCGCAGGCGAGCGCTGGGGCATTATCGGCCGGAACGGCATCGGCAAGACCACGCTCTTCCATCTGATCACGGGCGAGATGATGCCGACCGCGGGCGTGATCGCGCGGCAGCCCGGGTTGCGCACGGTGCTGCTCGAGCAGTCCCGGGATTTCGCCGGCGCGGTCACGGTCTGGGAAGCGGCCGCCGGCCAGTTCGCGGAGTTGCTCGACCTGGAGGCGTCGCTCAGCACGCAGGCGGTGCGCCTTGGCGAGCTGGGGGAACGCGCCACGGAGCGGGATCTCAATCGCTATGCGCATGACCTGGAACGCTTCGAGCGGGAAGGCGGCTACACGTTCGCGCCGCGCGTGGATGCCGTGCTGCATGGACTCGGCTTCGATCCGGTCGCGAGCCGCACGCGTCCGCTCGAACAGCTGAGCGGCGGTGAGCGCGGACGTGTGGGGCTCGCCCGTCAGCTCGTAGCGCCCGCCGATGTGCTGCTGCTCGATGAGCCCACCAACCATCTGGACCTGGAGACGACGGCCTGGCTGGAGCAGTACCTGCGCGACAGCGGCGAGACGGTGCTGCTGGTGAGCCACGATCGTGCCTTTCTGGAGAACGTGGTGGATCATGTACTGCACTTCGAGGCCGGGACGGCAACGCCGTACACCGGCTCGTACTCCGCCTTCGTGCAACAGCATGCGGAACGGCAGTTGGCGCAGCAACGCAGCTTCGCACAGCAGCGCAAGACGATCGCGCGCGAGGAAGACTACATCCGCCGGAACATCGCCGGACAGAACAGTCGCCAGGCGAAGGGGCGGCGCAAACGACTCGACCGATTGCCGCGCCTGAGCGCGCCGCTCAATGAGGACGACGCGATGGCGCTGCGGCTCGAAGCCGGTGAACGCGGCGGCAATCAGGTGGTCGTGGCGGACGGCGTGCGACTTGGCGTGGACGGCCGCTCGCTCATCACGGACTTCACCGCAACGGTACAGCGGGGCGACGTCGTGGGTTTCGTTGGCCCGAATGGCGCGGGCAAGTCCACGCTGCTGCGCGCGCTCATGGGCGAACGGGAGCTGATGGCCGGGGAGCTTCGCGCCGGCGGCTCGGTCGTGCCGGCGTACTACCAGCAGGATCTGTCACAGGTGCCGGTGGATCGCTCGCTCTACGACATCATCGGCGATCTGCGCCCAATGTGGGGACGCGGCGCGATCCTGGGTCACCTCGCGCGATTCGGCTTCACGGACGACGTCGTGCAGCGGAACGCGGCGACGCTCTCCGGTGGAGAACGCGCGCGTGTGGCGCTCGCCATGATCATGCTCGCGCGCGCCAATCTGCTCTTGCTCGATGAGCCCACGAATCATCTCGACGTGGAGAGCATCGAGGCGCTCGAAGACGCCCTGGAGCGCTATGACGGGACCATGATCCTCGTGAGTCACGACCGGGCGCTGCTGCGTGCGCTGGCCACGCGCGTGTGGGTGCTGCACGACGGGCGGATCACGGATTTCTCGGGGAGCTTTGCGGACTGGGAGATCGCCAGCGCCGAGCGCGCCCACGCGGCGGCGGTGACCGCAACCGAAGAAGAGCAGCGGCGCCGCGTGCAGGAGCGCCGCATGACGCGGCAGCGTCACGGCACGCAGCGGCCGGATCACACTGGCGTCCGGGCACGACAGCGGGCCATGGACGAAGCGGAGGCGGGGGTGGAGCGACTCGACGCGCGGGTGGCAGCCCTCACGAAAGCACTGGAAGCTCCCGATCTGTATACGACGGCCGACGGCACGACGCGCGCGCTCGCGCTTGGCGCCGAGCTCGATGCGGCGCGGCGGGCGCTTGACGAGGCGTTCGCACGCTGGGAGGGAATGGCAACGGGGGAATGAAGATCGGCCTGCAGACCGGGGGACGGGCCGGGGGACAATGCGAGCACCGTCGCCCCTGCCCTGTCGTCACGCGAATTCCCCGATGAACCCGATCTCGGGTTCGAGCTGATAGCCGAACTTCTCCTGCACGGCGTGCTGGGCAATCGCGATGAGCTCACGCACGTCCTTCGCGGTTGCGTGACCAAGATTCACCATGATGTTCGCGTGTATCCAGGAGATCTGTGCATCGCCGTGGCGGAAGCCCTTCAGTCCGCACTGGTCCACGAGCCGGCCCGCCCCCACGCCTTCGATCTTCTTGAAGATCGAGCCCGCGCTGGGATGCCACTCGAGCCACGGATGGCGCGAGCCGCGCCAGCTCAGATTCTCCTGCATGATCCGGTGCATGATGGCGGGATCACCGGGCCGGAGCTGGAACGTGGCGGCGAGCACGACATCGGCCCGGTGGTGGAACACGCTGTCGTCATAGCCGAAGTGCACGTACTCGCGGTCCACGGTGCGCCGTTCTCCTTCCTCGTTCAGAATGTCGCACGACTCGAACAGCTCGGCGATGAACATCGTGCGCTCCCGCGCGGGCGCGGGTGAGAGAAAGTGCAGATTCTGCCAGACGGCGCCGCCCACGGTGCTCGGGATGCCCACGTAGTGTTCCAGTCCGGACCACCCGCGATTGACGGCATCCGGAATGAGATCGCGCATGCTGACGCCGCTCTCGGCGCGAACGCGGCCATCATCGTGCCATGCGACGTGCGATGACACGTTGCGAATGACGAGACCGTGAAAGCCTCGATCGCCCACGAGAATGTTCGCGCCGAGTCCGAGCACGAACCACGAAACGCCCGCCGCGCGCGCGGCCGTGACGGCATTCGCCAGGTCATCGGCGGACCCGGGCTCGTAGAAGAGATCGGCCGGACCGCCAATGCGAAACGTGGTGTATGGCGCCAGCGGAACCGACGCGCGCAGGCGTGCCGGATCGAGCGTCGCGCAGAGTAATTCCACGGCGGGGCCGGAGCGCAGCGAAGTCACGTCGCTGCCCGCGCTCAGCTTTTCCCGGCCGGGACGGCCGGCATGGGAGCGGCCGGCGTCGCGCGTCCGGCGAGCACGCGTTGCACATCCGCCAACGATCCGCCCGCCGCGCGCAACGCCACGAGCGCATGATAGACGAGATCGGCCACCTCCTCAGTGGCGCGACGCAGATCGTTGTCCGCGCACGCGGCCACGAGCTCCGCGGCCTCTTCGCCCAGCTTCTTGAGGCGCAGGTTGCGATCCTCGAGCAGGCGCCGAGTGTAGCTCGGGTCATCGGCGCCGGCCGGCTCCGGCGCCGTCTCCGTGCGTACAGTGGCACCCGCGGCGCGACCCGCGATCGTGGCATCGAGCGCGAAGAGCGCATCGCCGGCTTCCGGTCCCACAAAGCAGGACATCGACCCGGTATGACACGCGGGTCCCGCGGGCATCACGCGCGCCAGCAGCGTGTCGCCATCGCAGTCGCACGCCAGTGACACGATGCGCTGCGTATTGCCGCTGGTGGCGCCCTTGTGCCAGGGGCCGCGCTCGCGGGAGAAGTAATGCATCTCGCCACTCGCCAGCGTGCGCTCCACTGCGCGACGATCCGCGTACGCGACCATGAGTACCTGCCCGCTCGATGCATCCTGCGTGACGACAGTGATCAGCCCTTCGCCTTTGCTGAAATCCAGCTGGGACAGGTCAAACATGCTGCTCCTCCGTCCGTTCATGGTCCAGAGCATTCAAGATATCGCGCACGCTATCAGCCAGCGCACGATTGGAGGCGACGGCGCTGCCGCCGGATGCGGTCCGCGCCCCGGACCAGTCCGTGAAGGCGCCGCCCGCTTCCTCGATGATCGGCAGAAATGGCGTGGCGTCCCAGACGCCGAGGACCCCGTCCACCATGACCTCCGCGCGTCCAGTGGCCACCAGCAGATACCCATAGCAGTCGCCCCATGAGCGGCTGAGCGCGGCCCGGCTGGCGAGCTGCCGCCAGGCCGCGCGCTGCGCGGCGCTCCGGGGAAACTGCTCGTCAGTCGTGACGATCGTCGCCTGCGCGATGGACGATACCGCGGAGACGGAGCAACGGACACCGTTCCACCAGCACCCCTCGCCCGGCGCTGCAGCCACCATTTCCGCTACTGCCGGATAGAACGCGGCAGCGGCAAGTACGGTGTCACCCTCCGTGACGGATACCAGCGATCCCCAGAGGGGCACACCGCGAATGAACGTCTTCGTACCGTCAACCGGATCGAGCAGCCAGCGCCGCGCGGCTCCGGCGCGCGCGAGTCCGAACTCCTCGCCCAGGATGCCATCATCCGGGAAGTGCGCCTCGATCCAGCGGCGCGCGATCGCTTCGGCCGAACGGTCCGCAATGGTAACGGGCGAACCATCCGCCTTTGTCTCCACGGCGACCCCAGGCCGAAAGTGCCCCAGCGCCGTCGTGCCGGCCAGCCGAGCCAGTTCCTCCACCGCCTCGAGCAGCGATGCCATCACGCCACCTGGCGAATGACGACGCCGCTCCACGCCAGACAATTCTTGATTTCGCGCACGGTCGTCGTACCGTCATGCAGCATGCCCGCTACCAGCGCTGCGTCCGCCTCGCCGTCGTCCAGGACGGCGCGGACATCGCTCGGCGAGCCCGCGCCGCCCGATGCAATCACGGGCACGTGCACCGCGCGCGCCACGGCGCGCGTGAGTTCGAGATCATAGCCGCGGCGCGCGCCATCGTGATCAATGCTCGTGAGCAGGATCTCCCCTGCCCCGCGTGCCACGCACTGTCGGGCCCACTCGACCGCATCGAGGGCGGTACGCGCCGATCCGCCGTACGTGCAGACGCGCCAGTTCCCGCCGGCACGTCGCGCATCAATGCTCGCCACCACACACTGCGCGCCAAACCGGTCCGCACACTCCGACAACAGCGCCGGACGCTCGACCGCGGCGGTGTTGAGACTCACCTTGTCGGCGCCGGCGCGTAGCGCGCGTGCGACGTCCGCCACGGAGCGCATTCCGCCGCCAATCGTGAGCGGAATGAACAATTGCCCGGCGGTACGACGCGCGACGTCGAGCAGCGCGCCGCGCCCTTCGGTGCTGGCGGAGATATCGAGGAAGACCAACTCGTCGGCGCCGTCCGCCTCGTAGCGGGCGGCCAGCTCAACGGGATCGCCCATGTCGCGCAGCGCCGTGAAGCGGACGCCCTTCACCACGCGACCGTCCCGTACATCGAGACAGACAATGACACGGCGCGCCAGCATCAGCGCACCTCCAGGTGCACCGCTCCCTTGGTGCTGAACACGGCGTCGCCCTCACGCAGGGCGTCGCGCAGCGCGAGCCCCAGTGCCTTGAACGCCGCTTCGACGACGTGATGCCGGTCGCGGCCGCGCAGCACGCGTACGTGCAGGGTGGCGGCCGCGTGATCGGTGAATGAACGCATCCAGTGGTCATAGAACGAGCTGGGGAGCGGACCACGATAGTACGGTCGGCCGCCCAGATCGAGCGCGACGTCCACGAGCGCGTCGTCCATGGGAATGACCGCATGCCCGTAGCGCGCAGATTGCGCGGGCACCATCGCGCGCAGCGCTGCACCGGTCGCGATGGCGACGTCTTCCACGAGATGGTGACGGAGATCGCCGCGCGCTTCCACCGAAAGGTCGAGACCCGAGTAGCGGGCGAGCGTGCTCAGCATGTGATCGAGGAACGCTTCTCCGGTGGCAACCGCAGCCGCACCGCTCCCGCGTCGCATCTCGATGCGCACACGGGTCTCCCCGGTCTCCCGTACGACAACTGTCATTCGCAGCGCTCCCTGATCATTCGGCAAACTCCTCGGCCACGGTGCGTCCATCCAGCACGCCGGTGTACAGGGCCATGCCCACGACCGCGCCCGCGACCCCGCGATCCGCAAGCTCGCGCAGGCCGTAGAGTGAGGCAATTCCGCCCGACGCGATCACCGGATGCGCGGAGAGCTCTGCCACCTCCTCCATGAGAAAGAGATCTGTGCCCGCGAGCTGTCCCTCGCGATGCACCGCCGTCACGAGGACGCCGGCCAGATCATAATCGTTGAGCGACTCGATGACGCTGGCGATGTCCCACGCCATGGTACGCGACCATCCGTGCGTGGCGAGGCGGCGCCCGCGTACATCGGCGGCCACGATGAGACGCCCCGGGAATACGGATGCCACTTCATCCAGCCACCCCGGATCCTCGATGGCCCGCGTGCCCACGACGACGCGTTCGGCGCCGCCCATCACGAGCCGGTCCACGTGCGCGATGTCGCGTACGCCACCACCCACCTGAATGCCGGCGTCCACCTCACGCAGGATGTCCTGCACCAGGTCGGCATTGTCGCCGCGCTCGGTGGCGGCATCCAGATCCACGACATGCAGGCGATGAAATCCCAGTCGCGCCCAGCCGCGCGCAACCTCCACCGGATTGTCCATGCGGACGCGCTCCTGCTCATAGGCGCCGCCGACGAGCTGAACACACTTGCCATCACGCAGATCCACCGCCGGAATCACGATCACGATCGAGCCTCTTGCAGAAATGCGTGGACGAACGCCACGCCGGGAGCGGAACTCTTCTCGGGGTGAAACTGCACGCCGACGGCGCGATGTGCACGCACCAGAGCCGGAAACCGGTCGCGCTCGTGCAGTGTCCAGGCGCGTATCGTGGTCGCGTCCGACGGCTGACAGACGTAGCTGTTCGCGTAGTACGCCGTCTGCAGGACCGACGTGCGCAGCAGCGGATCGCTGCTGCCGTCGATCGTATTCCATCCAATGTGCGGAATGCGCCGCGCCTGCAGCCGGCAGACACGCCCTTCGATGACACCGAGACCGCTGCCGGTCCCCTCGTCACTTCCGTCAAGGAGCAACTGCATGCCCAGGCAGATGCCCAGGCACGGCAGGCCATCGAGCACCGCATCGCGCATGACCTGCAGGCCGGGCTTCAGACGTGCGGCCGCGGCACCGAAGGCGCCCACACCGGGAAGCACCAGCACATCGGTGTTCACCACGGCACGCGCGGGGTCATCGTCCATGCGCAACTGCACGTCCGGAAGTGCGAGTGACTTCGCCAGCGAATGCAGGTTCCCCGCCCCGTAGTCAAAGATCGTCACGTGCACGGGGGTGCCTCATCGAGCGCGTGCAGCGCCGCGTCCATCAGCGGCCACGGGCCGATCGTGATGCGAAGCGCGTCACCCACGCGTGGCAGCGATGCGAACGGTCGCACGGCAACGCCGTGCTCTCGCATGTGCCGGGAGGCATCGCGCGCGTCGCCAACCGGAACGAGCACGAAGTTCGCCTGGGACGGCACCGGTGTGAACCCGCGTGCGGCCAGCGCCTGTGTGAATCGCTCCCGGTTCTCGATCGCATCGGCAACGTGCGCGCGAACCCATGCCGTGTCCTCCCGCAGCGCCGCAACGGCGGCGCGGTCCGCGAGGGCATTCACCTTGTACGGTCCACGCGACTTTTCGACTTCCGCCACCAGTGCCGGGCTGCCCACGGCATACCCCACGCGCAGCCCGGCCAGCCCGAACGCCTTGGACAGTGTGCGCGTCACGAGCACGTTGTCGAACTGTGGTGCCTCACGAGCCAGCCCCGGACCCATGAACTCCGCATAGGCCTCGTCGAGAATGACCACGCCCGGCGCCTCGCGAATCACGCGGTCAATGGTGGCGCGCCGTGCGCCGGTGCCGGTGGGGTTGTTGGGCGAACAGAGGTAGATCACGGCCGCGCGCGTCGCCAGCATCGCGTCGGCGTCCATGTCGAACGTCGCGGTGAGCGGAACGGGCACACCGTGCAGTCCGTTCATGCGCGCGAACGTGGGAATCATGAGGAACGATGGATCAGGGTACGCGACGCGCTCCCCTGGCTCAGCGAAAGCGCGCATGGCCGAGTCGAGCACATCGTCCGAGCCGCAACCCGTGACAATCGCGTCGGGTGCCACGCCAATGTAGCCGGCAAGCGCCGCCTTCAGCTCCGAGGCATAGAGCGCGGGATAGCGTGTGAAGGTGTTCCAGGCCGCATCGCGCACGATGCGCTCGGCGGAGGGAGGCACGCCCCAGAGATTGGTATTGTCGCTCAGGTCAATGCGGGCCGGCGTTCGATCGGGCGCGTAGAGGGTGATGTCACGATAGCTCTGACGTGACCGCGAACGCACCGCGGCTGAAGCGGTCGTGACGGCGGTGTCATGGCGCCATGCACTGGCGGCCGCGGCGTGCGCCGGCAGCCCTTCGGCCGCGGCGAACATCGTCACATCCGTCGCGAGGCGCGCCGCCGCATCGGGCGACACGCGCTGCCACGTCGTGACGCGCATGAAATCCGCGGTGGAGAGGCCGGAGTACACGCGCGCGGCACCGGCGGTCGGCAGCACATGATTGGCGCCCGTCATGTAGTCCCCGAATGCCACGGAGCTGGAGGAGCCAAGGAAGACGGTGCCTGTATTGCGCACGCGCGGGAGCAGGGCGCCGGGTTCGCGCACCGCGAGGAGGAGATGCTCGGGCGCGTACTCCGCGGCGAACGCCAGGGCGTCCGCCGCCGTATCGTACCAGAGCACGGCGCCGCGCGCGGCGAGCGCCTCGCGAATCGTCACGCAACGTGGTTCGCCGTCAATGCGGGCGCCCACCGCCTGAATGATCGCGCGGGCCGTCGCCTCGCTCGACGCCAGCGCCAGCACAGCCGCCCGCGGATCGTGCTCTGCCTGTGCGAGCAGTTCACCCGCGACGATGCGGGCATCCGCACTGTCATCGGCAATAACCAGCAGTTCGCTGGGACCGGCGGGCGAATCAATTCCCACCACCGTCATGACCTGCAACTTGGCCTCCGCAACATACGCGTTACCGGGTCCGACGATGCGGTCCACGCGCGGCACGCTCGCCGTGCCGTAGGCCATTGCGGCAATCGCGCCGGCGCCGCCAATCGCGAAGACGCGGTCCACGCGGGCAATGGCCGCGGCCGCGAGCACCACAGGCGAGGGCAGCCCGTCCGTGCCGGGCGGTGAGCAGAGAATGACCGATTCGACGCCGGCGACGCGCGCGGGAATGGCTCCCATGAGGACGCTGCTCGGATACGCGGCGCGTCCGCCGGGCGCATACACACCAACGACGCGGAGCGGGTCCGCGCGCCGGCCGACCATCACGCCAGGCTCCGTCTCGATTTCGACAGAACGCGGTAGAAATGCCTGGTGCGCCGCGCGAATGTTCCGCGCCGAGCGTTCCAGCGCAGCGCGCAGCGCCGGATCCAGATTGGCGAGCGCACGCTGCATGCACGCGGAATCAACCTCCAGCGCCCGCAGCTCCACGCCGTCCAGCGAACGGGCGAAGGCGCGGAGCGCGCGGTCCCCTTCCCCGCGCACCCGTGCGATGATCTCCGCGGTCTGGCGCTGCACGGCCGCATCGCCGGACAGGGAGCGATCGAGCAGCGCGGGCAGCTCCGCCGACACGTCATGGAGTGCGCCGACCATGCGAAACAGGGAGTCGGTCATGGCATCAACCGCTCGATGCGCGTCACGAGGACGCCTTCCGCGCCGAGCGCCCGGAGGTTCGAGATCGTCCGATAGATCGCGCACTGTGGCACCACGGCGTGCACGGCCACGTGCGTCCCGCCGTTGAGCAGATCGATCACCGTGGGGCCGTTGAGTCCCGGCAGTACGGCGCGCACGCGATCGAGCGTCGCACGCGGCACGTTCGCCATGACGTATCGCTTGCCGCGCGCACGGATCACGGACTCCAGCGCATCGCTCAGCTCCTGGAGCGGCGCCGGGATCGAGCCATCAGGGCCGGGCGCCGCGATGAGCCGAGCACTCGATGCCATGACCGTGCCGATCTCGCGCAGGCTGTTCACGCGCATGGTGGAGCCGGTGGAGACGAGATCAACCACGATGTCGGCGATACCCAGATGGGGCGCGATTTCCGCGGCGCCCGAAACGGGCACGAGCGTCACCACGCGTCCCGCTGCTTCAAAGAAACGCCGGGTGAGACGTGGAAAGGTGGTCGCGACACGCGGCGCACCATGCACATCGTCCAGCGAGGCAATTCCCGCCCCTTCCCGTGCTGCCACCACCAGCCGGCATGCGCCGAACTCGAGGTCGAGCAGTTGCGTGAGCTCGCGCTCCGACTCGCACGCCAGATCCCAGCCGGTGATGCCAGCCGCCGCCGCGCCATCCGCGACAAATTCCGGGATATCCTGTGCCCGCACGAAAATCGCCTCGAACTCGCCGCCGAGCGATGCGGTGAGTGCGCGGTCGCTGTGGGCGCGTACGTCGAGCCCGGAGTCGGCCAACAGTTCGCGGACGTCGTCGGCGAGCCGGCCCTTGTTGGGAAGCGCGATTTTCAGCATGACGCGCCTTGTCGATCATTCATGACTGCTCTCTCCGTCCGTGCGCGGTGCACGGGTGTCTCGTGGTACGGGTCTGCGTCTGTTGATTACAGCGCACAAAAAAAAGCGGCCCGTCCGGAACTGGACGGGCCGCCGCTGGCGCTGGCGTAATCGCGTGGTGCCTGGCCTAGCCGATCACCCGCATACGCGCACGCCGCCACGACCCGTCCGGGTGTGGTGATGATGGTGCGCGAAATGGCGACTGCTCATTGGCATGCGGCAACGCTAATCGGGGCCGGGCGGAAATTCAATGGGATGCGTCAGTCAGCACGTCGAAGCAGCAGCGCGGCCGATCGGCGCGGTCGCAGCACTCATGAAGCGGAGCGCCGACGATATCGGAGAGCAGTGTTTCGACGGCGACGCAGACCTCGGGGTGTTCGTGCACGGCGGCACCGAGGGGGCAGCTGAGCCCTCGGATATGCAGCGCGCCGTCGTCGTCCACCACTTCGGCTACGCCACCGATGTCATTGAGCATGCGCGCGGCGCGCTCGGCGCGCGCTCTGGTAGTGCCGGTGCCCGGTATCTCGTTGGCGGCGAGGCGGTGGCCTACCGCGCGCAGCACGGAGTCGAGCTGTTCCGGCGGCAGCTGTTGAGACAGGACTGCGAGCAGCTGCTGGAGAATGGGCACGTAGGCGCTGGAGAAAAGCGGCTCGGCGTCCTCCGCGATGCGGTACGTGTAGGCGGGCTTCCCGACCCCGCCGCTGTGGGATACGCCCTGCTGCACGATGCCGTCGCGTTCGAGGGTGGCGAGGTGTGCCCGGACCGCGTTTCCCGTAAGGCCGAGCGAGCGTGCGATCTGGTCAACGGTCAGGCTCGCGCGCCGCAACAGCGCCACGATCCGGCCGCGTGTACTCTCGTAAAACCTTTGGCTCCAGCGATTTAGAACCATTTTCGGCTCCCGGGTTCAAGAGAATGGTAATAGCGTCGCCCAGGAAATACAATATGTCCATCTTTCCCTTGACATTTTATGCTAATGTCTGTACGATTGCCCACACCCGCCAGGGGCTCTGGTGGGTGGAGTTGAGCAATAACCTCATGGAGGGATGCATGCGCCACCTGATCATTCCTGCTGCTGGGCTCGCCATTCTTGGCGCGTTCGCCGTACCGAGTATAGCCCGGTCCGCTTCAGCCGACAGCACGAACGCCCCGCGCGCCGCCGCACAGCAGACGCTGGACGATCCCACGATCGTTGCGATCTTCGATGCGGCCAACACCGCAGACATCGAGACGGGCGACCTCGCCGCCAAGCGCGGCAGCACGAAGGAAGTCCGTCAGCTCGCCGCGATGTTCGCGCGCGACCACCGGCAGGTTCGCCAGGAGGGCAGGGATCTCGCCAGGAAGCTGGGCGTAACGCCCACTCCGCCCAAGGACAACAGCGCCACGGATCAGGCCAAGGTGATGACGATGCTGCGCTCCAAGCACGGTGCGGGTTTCGACAAGACGTATCTGGAGCACGAGGTCGCATTTCACAAGCAGGTCATTGATGCAATGAACCAGACCCTGTTGCCCGCGATCCAGAATGCGGAGCTCAAGGCGCTCGTCGTGAAGGTCGCGCCCGCCTTCCAGGCGCACCTGATGGCCGCGCAACATCTCCTGGACACGCTCGCGAAGTGACGCACGACGTTGTGCCGCAGACGCTGGCGCTGGTATTGCCGTCATTTCGCGGCAGAGGCACTTTGCCTCGACAACCGCAACGGAGAATGCAGTCATGGCTGAATCGCCATCGACCCTGACGGGTCCTGATCTGAAAATGGGCATGCCGCTGGTGAAGCTGGTGGATGGCGCGATGGTTCTTGGTCATGCGGATGGCGAGGCAGTGCTCGTGGCGCGGCGTGGTGGCGAGGTGTTCGCCATCGGCGCCACGTGCACGCACTACGGCGGCCCGCTCGCCGAGGGGTTGATGGAGGGAGAGACGGTCCGCTGTCCGTGGCATCATGCGTGTTTCAGTCTGCGAACCGGCGAAGCGCTACGGGCGCCGGCGCTGAATCCGGTGCCGTGCTGGGAGGTGGAGCAGCGCGACGGCAGCATGTTTGTGACGAAACGAACGGAGCGTGCGCCGCTCGCGACCACGCCGACGCCGTCGCGACGCGCGTCTCCCGCGCCACGGGCGGTCGTCATCATCGGAGCTGGAGCGGCGGGCAACGCGGCAACCGAAATGTTGCGCAGGGAAGGGTACGACGGCGCGCTCACGGTCGTGGACTCCGATCCCGACGCCCCGTACGACCGCCCGAATCTGTCGAAGGACTATCTGGCCGGGAATGCACCGGAGGAGTGGATTCCACTCCGGCCGCCTGACTTTGCCGCGCAGCACGGCATTGAAGTCGTTCGAACCCGGGCAACGGCGATCGATGCCCGGACGCGGCAGCTGTCACTCGAGGGAGGTGGCGTTCTCGGGTTCGACCGTCTGCTGATTGCGACCGGCGCCGAGCCCGTGCGTCTCACGACGCCCGGCATGGAGCTACCGCACGTGCATTATCTGCGCTCGCTGGCAAACAGCCGGGCGATCATCGCCGGCGCGGCGTCGGCGAAGCAGGCGGTCGTCGTGGGGTCGAGCTTCATTGGACTGGAAGTGGCTGCGTCGCTCCGGGCGCGTAACATCGGCGTGCACGTCGTGGCGCCGGACAAACGGCCTCTGGAGCGCGTGTTGGGACCCGAGATGGGCGACTTCATCCGGGGCCTTCACGAAGAGCACGGCGTCGTCTTTCATCTCGAGCGGACCGTCGCGGAAGTGCATCCCGGCTTCGTAATGCTGTCAGACGGTACGAAGGTGGCCGCGGACCTGGTGGTCGTTGGCGTCGGCGTTCGGCCCACGGTGGGGCTGGCCGAGCGTGCCGGGCTCGCGATGGACCGGGGTGTGGGGGTCAACGAATATCTCGAGACGAGCGTGCCCGGGATCTTTGCAGCCGGTGACATTGCGCGCTGGCCCGATCCGCGAACGGGCGCGCGCATCCGCGTGGAGCATTGGGTGGTGGCGGAGCGGGCGGGGCAGGTGGCGGCCCGCAATCTGCTGGGCGCCCGGGAACTTTTTGCCATGGCGCCGTTTTTCTGGACTGCCCATTACGACGTGCAGATCAACTACGTGGGACACGCCGAGCAGTGGGACCGGATCGAGCTCTCAGGCGACATTGCGAAGCGTGATTGTGTGCTTTCATACTATGCCGGCGATACGCGGCTCGCGGTGGCGAGCATCTTCCGCGATCGCGAGAGTCTCGAGGCGGAAGTGGTCATGGAGCAGCAGGCGCTCACGGCGTAGGGATTCGGGGAAACAGGACAGGGAGAGATCGAAGGAGCTCGGCGGTACGTCGAGCTCCTGGTTTTTCGGCGTGTGTTTCAAGCTTCGATTGTTTCAGCCTGCATTAGCGGTCCATCACCAATCATTCGGAGGTAGGATATGCGAGTAGCCCTGTTCCTGGCGCTGGCGGGAGCGCTTGCGGGTTGTGGCGGCAGCGGCGGCGGAGGTTCAACGAACACGCAAGTCTTCACCACTCTTGCCGTTTCGCCCACCACCCAGACTGTTGCCCCTGGTGCAACGGCCCAGCTGTCCGCGACGCCCAAGGATCAGAACGGCGCCACGATGACCGGGATTGGCGCGGCGACCTGGTCGTCAGCCGATGCCACGATTGCCTCCGTGGATCCCAGTTCTGGACTGGTCACTGGCGTAGCGACCGGCGGGCCGGTTGTCATCACGGCCACCGCCACTGGCGCGGGGATCACCAAGACCGGCACATCGAGCATCACGGTCGCGGCGGCCACCGGCACCGCGTCCGTTACGGCGACCACGTCCCAAACATTCGACCCATCGACGGTGACTATCACGCATGGCGGCACCGTGACCTGGGTGTTCCAGTCGCTGACGCACAACGTAACATTCGACAATGTCACCGGCGCTCCCCAGAACATCGGCGACACCGCGAACCAGAGTATCGATCGTACGTTCCCCACGGCTGGCACGTTCACCTATCACTGCACGATCCACCCGGGCATGAACGGCACGGTCGTCGTGCAATGACGCCGCATCGCCATCTCACTATCTATCGTCGTCATGCGCCGCCGAGCCCCACATTCGTGACTGCTGTCAGGCGTGTTCCAGGCCGCTTCAGGCCGGGCATGGGCTTTGCTTTCACGGCCTATGTGAATAGCTTCACAAGGCTCCGCATTTTCCTCTCGCGGAGTTACTCGCAACTTCGATTGCACGGACCTGGAGGCCTCTAGAAATGCGGTTCATCGGAACAGCGCTGCTCGCAGGTGTATTCGTACTCGGCGCGTGCGCTGGTGGGGAGAACAAGGCGGGGACGGCGGATACGACGGCTGCATCTGCGGCTGCCGCATCGGCACCAGAGTCGAGCGCGACAGCGCCGGCTGGCAGCACCAGCACGGCAAGTGCTGCGGCTGGTGGAATGGCGGCCAAGCCGATCACGGGAAAGACGTGGGAAGTGAAGATGATGGGTGACGAGAAGGGCTATCGCTATGATCCGGCCAAGCTGACGATCAAGCAGGGTGATGGCGTGAAGTTCGTGATGATTTCGGGCGGGCCGCACGATGTCGCGTTTGCCGACAGCACGATTCCTCCTGGCGCCGCGCCGCAGCTGACGGCCAACATGCCGGACCAGATGGCTCCGCTGGAGAGCAACTTCTTCATGAATCCCAATGACGGGATCACCATTTCGTTCGCGGGAGTACCGAAGGGGACGTATGACTTCCACTGCATCCCGCACCTCGCCATGAACATGAAGGGCGAAATCATCGTTCAGTAATCACGGCGCGACAGTATACACGCTGCTCGTATCTTGGGGGCGGGGGTGCATGGCACCTCCGCCCCCATTACGTTATTCCCGCCTCGCGTCGCCCCGTTCGCCGCCGCTCCGCTTCTCCTCCCACCGCGATACCACATCATGTCCCGACTCTCAGCATACGGTGCCCTTCTCGCGCTCGCTCTGCCGGGTTGCGCGTCGACATCGCGATCCGACGTGGCAGGCGCCGCGCCGCCGCCGGCACCGCTCCAATCCAGCGCCGTCGCGGACACGAACTTTGCCGCGAAGACCGGGGGAATGGAAAAGCGCAACGGCTTCATCCCTGTCTACCTGGATGCACAGGGCGAGAAGATCTATCTCGAGATTCCGCACGACTCGATGCGGGTCCTGTACTTTCTCTCGCTGGCGACCGGATTGGGCTCCAATCCCATCGGGCTGGATCGCGGCGCCGACATCTCCGCCAACGTGGCGCGCTTTGACCGCGTGGGCGATCGCATGCTGGTCGTCTTTGAAAACTGGAATTATCGCGGTGCCGACAGCAGCAATCCGGATCACGCGCGTACGGTCCGCGAATCGTTCCCTCCCAGCACGGTCGGCTCGCTACCCATTCTGGCGACGAGCGACGGGCGCTTCCTGGTGGACGCGACCGACTTCCTCTACCGGGACTGGGTGGATGTGTCGGGCACACTCGCGCGCAACGGGCAGGGGAGCTACGCCGTGGCGCGAGACCGGTCGAGCATCTACCGGCCATACACGAAGGCGTTCCCCACGAATACCGAACTGGATGTCTCGCTCACGTACGTGCTGTCGGGTGGGCAGCCGGGTCGGATCGTTTCGACGATCCTGCCGGACGCACGGGCGCTGACACTGCGGCAGCACATCTCGCTGCTCGCGCTCCCGGATGATGGCTACCAGCCGCGCGCCCTCGATCCGCGAGTCGGGTTCTTCGGCGTGACGTTCAAGGATTATGCGCAGCCGATTCAGGGTTTGCTCGAGCAGCGCTGGATCGCGCGCCACCGGCTGGAGCGTGTGAACCCCGACGATCAACACAGCGCGATACGAAACCCGATGGTCTACTACGTGGACCGGGGCATTCCGGAGCCCATTCGCACGGCGGTGAAGGAAGGCGTGGGCTGGTGGGCCGACGCCTTTGCCCGGGCCGGGCTTCCGGGCGCCTTCACGGTCGAGGATCTCCCCGAGGGTGTGGACCCGATGGACGCACGATACAACGTGGTGCAATGGGAGAATCGCAACGAGCGTGGCTGGTCCATTGGCGGTGCGCTCAGCGATCCTCGCACGGGGGAGATTCTCAAGGGCATGGCGCGGCTGGACTCGCATCGCGAGCGCACCGACTACAATCTCTATGCGGGACTCATGGGAGCCGCGAGCTCTGCCGCGGACACGGCGTTCGTGCTGGCTCGTGCTCGGCAGAAGGCGGCGCACGAAGTGGGACACACGCTCGGGCTGGCGCACAATTACATCGCGTCCACATACGATCGCGGTTCGGTGATGGATTATCCGCCGCCGCGTGTCCGGCTCGATGCCAATGGCAACATTGACGTGACGCAGGCGTACGCCGCGGGGCCTGGGGCGTACGACATCTGGGCGATCCGTTGGGGGTATGGCATCTTTCCCAGGGGCGCCGAGCAGGATTCCCTTGCCGCCATCATGCGGGACGGCATCCGGCACGGCTACCTCTTTCTTTCCGATGCCGACGCGCGGCCGGAATTCGCGAGCGATCCGCGTGTGAATCTGTGGGATGATGATTCGAGCGCATCCCGATTCCTGTCCGATCAGATGGCCGTGCGGCGTGTGGCCATGAACCGCTTCGGCCTGCGCAACATTCGGCCGGGAGAGCCGGTTGCGCTGCTGCAGGAGCGGTTCGTGCCCGTGTACTTTCTGCATCGCTTCGCGATCAGTGCACTGGCCAGGACCATTGGCGGGATGGAATACGCGAACGCGGTGGACGGCGATGGGCAGCAGGAGACGCGACCCATTGCCGCGGTCCGCCAGCGGGCGGCATTGCACCAGCTGCTCGGTGCACTGGCCCCGGAGGAACTCGCCATTCCGGATACCGTGCTCACCTTGCTCGGACCGCGCCCGTTCTCATGGGGAAATTCCGTGGAACTCTTCCGGAGCCGCACGCGGCCTGCATTCGACGAAGTTGGCGCAGCGCGCACGCTGGCGCAGATGATTGTCGATGCCGTGCTGCAACCCGACCGGCTGGGACGCGTGGCGCAATTTGCCGCACACGGGTCAGACCGGCTTGGGCTTGGCGAGGTCATGGACTCGCTGGTGGCGGCCACGTGGAACGAGCCGGCTCCCGGGAACGCGAAGCTGACGTCGCTGCAACGCGCCGCGCAGCGCGCCGTGGCGGATGGTTTGCTCGCGCTGGCGGCCGATACGACGGCTGCGCCGGACGTGCGGGCGATGGCGGAGCTGAAGATCGCAGCGCTGCGCACGCTGGCGACGGAGCGCACGCGGCAGCGCGGCCCGGAGGTGAGCCAGGCGCACTGGACGGCGATTGCGGGCGATCTGACGCGATGGGTCGAGCGACGCGAGCCGCCCCGGGTGACGCCGGCGCTCGTGGCGCCGCCCGGTGATCCCTTTGGCGAACCCTGAATGAGCGACGGGCGTCAATACACGCCGGGGACATTCGGGCGGCGTGCGCGCAATGTGTACCGACGGCCACTGCTCTTCGGGGTGGTGGCCGTGAGCGTGTTCATGATCACGCTCATCGTGCTGCTACTCATTCCTCGCGAGGCAAGACGCGCGGCGCAGGTTGCCGGCGCTCTCGTGCCGAATCCGGGCGCGCGGCGTGACACGACGCAAATTCTCCGTCAGCTGCAAGCCGTCGAGCACCTGGCGCATCTCGCCGACAGCACGCGTGCGGCGGCGCTCGAGCTGAGCCGCCAGCGTGTGGCAGCCCTGGACACGCTCGCGCCGGTGGAGCGGGCCCGGCACGATTCGCTGCTCGCCGCCATCGGCGCGCTCGCGAGTCTCATGCAGCGTGCGCAGAATGCGCCGCTGCCGGCTTCGTACCGCGCGCTGGGTGAGTCACCCGAAATGCGCAGTGATCGCAGAGTGAGGGTCCTGCTCGACTCACTGGGCGTGATCGAGAAGACGCGGTCGGATCTGGGCGCGTCTGGGGAAGTGGATCCGATCTTCGTGGCGCTGACGTCGCGGGCGACGGAAATCGGCAAGGGAGTGGTGGCGATTGCCGCGGAGCGGGTGGGGCAGCTGCGACAGGAGGTGGCGCGGCTTGTGCCGAGGCCATCGCCAGTGTCAACCGTGGATACGATCGCGCCGCGTGTGCTGCGCGATTCGCTGGCCAGCGTGTCCGATTCCGTGCAGCGCGAGCTGGCGAGCGCGCGCGAAGCGAACGCGGCGGTGACGGCTCGCGAAGAGCGAGCCCGGCGGGTGGCGGCGCTTGGTGCCACCCCACTCGCGATGTTGGCGGC
>JBOHTE010000260.1:0-1129 GCA_050733555.1 Gemmatimonadaceae bacterium
GGGCGTGCAGGCGGCGAACAGCGTGATGGCGAGCAGGGGTGGGGCAAAGCGCATGGGGAGAAGGTAACAAGGGTCGGCCCATGAGGCAGCCCATGAAACTGGCCGATGGAGCAGCCCAGGGAGCGGCCCAGGGACCGCCCCGTGGCTGCAGGGGACCTTGCGCTCTTCCCCACATCGGGCACACAATTCGCTGCACGTGACTCCAGGCAAGTCGCCTGGGTCGCGAGCGGGCTCCGGGGCCTGATTCCGGGTCAGACCCCGTCCCGCGCTCCCTCGCCGCTCTGCCCCCGACACATCGTTCAAGCTCCTGTTATATTTGGTACTTGCACGACGCACGCAGCAGAAATTTCACGCCGGCAGACACGCGCACGCAGCAGTTCGCTTCCTGTCGGGTGGAGAACCGGTGGAAAAGATGGCTCAGTTGCAATATTGTGATGTCGATACTGCAACTCCTTGCATCACAATGCGTTTCCGCGGTACTTGCGCGGACTCACGAACTCCGGTAAAGTCCTCGCCCGCAGCAGGCTGACCCCCGCCGCCGGACCGTCGTTCTCCAATCCCAATCAGTCGCGTCGCATCGCCATCATCCCGAGGAGAGTCGTCCTTATGCCCCTGCCATCCGCGCCGCCCGCGACCCCGGTCACGCTGAGCAAGAACGCCCGCATCGTTCTGGGCAAGCGGTATCTCAAAAAGGACAACACCGGCCAGCCCACCGAACGGCCGGAGGAGATGTTCTGGCGTGTGGCCACGGTGGTGGCCGAGGCGGACCGACGCTATGGCGCGAGCGATGGCGCGGTGGAAACGGTGGCGGAAGAATTCTACCGGCTGATGACCGAGCGTCGCTTCGAGCCCAACTCCCCGACGCTCATGAACGCGGGGCGGCCGCTGGGACAATTGTCCGCGTGCTTCGTGCTGCCGGTGGAAGATGCACTCTCCAACGGACGCGACGGCATCTACGACACGCTGCGCGCCATGGCGCTCATCCATCAGTCGGGCGGCGGCACGGGCTTCTCGTTCTCGCGGCTGCGTCCCAAGGGGAGCATGGTGCGCTCGACAACCGGCGTGGCGTCGGGCCCGGTGAGCTTCATGAAGCTGTACGACGCGAGCACCGACGCGGTGAAGCAGGGCG
>JBOHTE010000261.1:0-3168 GCA_050733555.1 Gemmatimonadaceae bacterium
GATAATAGAGATCATACTCCAGATTTTCGTGAATGGCCGCGTGGCGGTCCGCGCTGATCTGCCAGGGTCCGGTGATGCCGGGCTTGGCCTCGAGGCGCTGCCGCTGATGCGCGGTGTACTGCTCCACGATGAAGGGCATTTCGGGCCGGGGACCGACCAGGCTCATGTCCCCCCGCATCACGTTGAGCATCTGCGGCAGCTCATCGAGGCCCAGCATGCGCAGCACACGGCCCGAGTGCGTGATGCGCGAATCGCGATCACCAACCGGCGAGAGCGCATAGGGATTCGCGTCGCGCCACATGCTCCGGAACTTGAGCAGCCGGAAGGGACGTCCGCCCCGCCCGATTCGCTCCTGCTCGAAGAATACGGGGCCTGGGGATTCGAGGGGAATGACGATGGCGGCGATGATCCAGATTGGCGCCGTGACGATCGTCAGGAACGCCGCCGCCACGACGTCGAAGCAGCGCTTGGCGGCGTGGTAGAAGAGACGCGACTGCCGTCGCGAGGAGCGCGGCCGCAGCACCGGAATCGCGCTCAGGTCCTCGACGTAGACATCGTCAACCCGCTGGTCGTCGAGATGCGGGACGATGCCGACCTTCAGGTCGTTCTCGCGCGCGTACTGCAGGATATCCAGGCGCAGATCCGGGGAAACGGCACAGGAGAGCAGCAGCTCGTTGATGCCGTGTTCGCGAACGACGCTCTCCCACTGGCGGCCGCGTCCGAGTACCGGTGCCTTGAACGGCTCCGATTCCGTCTGTGAAATGCGGCAGGCGATTTCCCGGCCAATGGGCGCGGCATCGTCGAGGAATCCCGCTACCGTGCAGCCGAGCTGCGGGGATTCCACGATCTTCTTCATGAGCAGACGTCCCGTGGCGCCGCATCCGTAGATCAGCACCCGGTGTCCCATGACGCCGGATAGCTGCAATTTCTGGATGATCGCTGAAACGATCTGCCGGCTGACGATGACCAGGAAGGTTCCGATGGCCATGGCGCCAACCACGATGAGACGGGAATACGCGACGCGCTGATCGAGAAAGAGGACAGCAAAAAGCATGGCCGAGGAGACAGCCATTCCCTTCAGCGCCGTTTCAAGCTCCCAGAGATTCAGTACGCTGCCCCGGCGCTGGTACAATCCCAGCCGCCAGAAGACGAGCAGCGTGATGAGCGTGAACGCGATGGCGCCCTCGAGATACTTCGTGAGCGGCTCGGCCGACGTCGTGACGAAGGTCGCAGGGATGACCCGCTCACGTATCTCGTAGCTGATGAAGAAGCCGGCCAGTACGGCAACGGCGTCCACCGCAATGCGTACCACGCTGGACATGACGAGCCGCGCCGCAGCGGATCGCGCGAGTCTTCCTTTCCAGATGCTAGCCGGCATGTTCAACTCGCAGTCCACGCCGGACTCGCAACGGCCAGGCAATGGACGCCCGCCGCGATCCGGCATTGGGGTGGAGTTTCGCGCAATAGACAGTCAAGGTCCGGCAATGATAAGACATTTTTAACAGGTGTCAAACTCCTTTACTCGAACGTCAGGAAATTCCAGAGCAAATCGTGGGCAGGGCAGCGGAACGTGCGCCGAGGCTACCTTCAAGGGCAAGAACAGTGCTCGTTTGCGAGGGGTGGAGAAGAGCTCTGGTAAAGCTCGCTCCCCAGCGTGCGCCAGTGTGTTCTGGAAGGAAGGGGAAGAAAACTGGCCAAATTGTGTCGTGGTTGCAACACCGCTGTGGCAGACACCTGGCGCGTTACGCGCCGGCTGGTCAGCTACCGCAACGCGATTTCAGCGAACGCGCGGCCTGGTTCATCTGAGTGAAAAGGGCATCCACACGATCCATGGGAGCAGGTCCCATGAGCTGGGAGAGCTGCTGTTGAGAGGAACCGATTCGTGTGCTGTCGGCGCGCGCCTGCGTGCCGAGCGAGTCGGCGCGGGCGCAGGCGGTGGCATGGCGTGATGCGCCGCGCGCTCCGGCGAGCGCGGTGTCCAGTGAGGCCAGGTGGCTCTGGAGGCTGTCGGTCGATGCGCCCATGGTCGCGAGTGCGGACCTGGCCTGAGCAAGCTGATCGGGCGTAAGTGCACCCCCGACGGAACGCGATCCAGCCGCCACTCCTCTGGCGGTCTGCTGGCCGAAATGTCCTGGATCGAGCTCACCGGCTGCGGCACCGTCCCTGGCGGAGTACGACCCATTGAGCCCGCGGATGGCGAAAAATCCCGCGATGATTACAGCGGCGACACCGAGCACGAACATCGTGCCGCGTCCTCGAAGAGGCGCGGACGGGGCCATCGATGGTTGCGCTGTCCGGGGAAGTTCAACGCGCACACGCCGCTGCAATTCAGCGAGCAATTCATCCAGCGCTTCGGCTCGCTCGGGCTCCGTGCCCTCGTCAAAGACGGGAACGGAGCGCTCGGGCCACTCGTGGTCAATGGCCGCCGCCGGAGCGCTGGCGGGGACTGGACTGCTGACCGAGGCCGGCGACGGCGCTGACTGCGGCCGCTCAGGCGGCAGCGGTGCTCGCTGCACCGACTCGGCAGGTGGTGGCGGCGTTGGAGTGGGCGCAATGTCGTGTGCTCCGTCCGGCAGCGGTGTCGGGCGTGTCGGTCGTGTCGGTCGTGTCGGTCGTGTCGGGCGTGGGGCGTTGTGGTGCGCAGCGTTTTGCGGCGGTGCAGCCTCGCGAGATGGGGGCTCGAGACTTATTCGTCGAACGGGCGACGTCGACGCTGCGGGCGCCACGGGCGGCGCGGGTGACGCGGACGCCACGGGCGAGGCAACGGGCGGCACGGGCGACACTGCTGCGGGCGGCGGCGGCAACGGGTTTACGGGTGTCGTGCGCCGAGGCGTAACGGAAACCGGGCGGTGCGCGAAGAGCCCGGACAGGAGCCCCGTGCGACGCGGCTCCTCGGTATGCACCGGCTCCTCTGGCGGGAGCTCGTATCCGTCCAGAAACGCCTCCTCCGGAAGCAGGGCTACCTCGGATTCTGATCGATAGTTGAGCCAACTGAGACTCGTGAGCAGCGGCGCGTTACCGTGGTGACGGCGGTGCGCACTGATCTCGACGAACGGGATGCTGAACGCGCGCCCCTCATTTGGTTCGACGCGGACCAGCGCGCCCCGCCCCTGGCCCATGACGCCATCGCGGAAGAGCGACACCTGCCACGGCTGGCCGAACAACGAG
>JBOHTE010000262.1:0-6386 GCA_050733555.1 Gemmatimonadaceae bacterium
AATCGACTCTGACCCCATTGATCTCCATTGACCCCATTGATCCCGCCGGGCGGCTCGCTCCACGCCGTCCCGCGCTGCATATTGGTCCCTGCAATGTCAGACTTTCTCGAAAGCCTCCGGACTGGACTCTCCTCACGCTACACCCTCGAGCGCGAACTCGGCCAGGGCGGCATGGCCATCGTGTACCTCGCCCACGACCTCCGCCACGACCGCAAGGTCGCCCTCAAGGTCCTCCGCCCCGAGGTCTCGGCCGCCATGGGCGCCGACCGCTTCCTGCGCGAGATCAAGCTCGCCGCCGGATTGACGCACCCGCACATCCTCCCCGTGTTTGACTCCGGTGAGGCCGGCGGCGTGCTCTTCTATGTTATGCCCAGCATGGAAGGCCGCTCGCTGCGGGAACGGCTGGACCGCGAGCGCCAGCTTCCGCTCAACGAGGCGCTCCGCATTACGCGCGAGGTGGCGTCCGCACTCGACTACGCCCACCGCCACAACGTCGTGCACCGCGACATCAAGCCGGAGAACATCCTCATGCACGAAGGCGCCGCGATGGTCGCGGACTTCGGCATTGGCAAGGCGCTCTCCAGCAATGGCAAATCGCTCACGCAAACCGGCCTGTCACTCGGCACTCCCGCCTACATGAGTCCGGAACAGGCCGCGGGCGAGCTCGACACCGATGGCAGGAGCGATCTCTACTCGCTGGGTTGCGTGCTCTACGAAATGCTCACCGGCGAGCCGCCCTTCACCGGTATCTCGGCCCAGGCCATCATCGCGAAGCGCTTCGTGGCACCCATTCCTCATGTGCGCACCACGCGCGACGTGCCGGAGTTCGTGGACGACGCCGTCACGCGCGCGCTCGCCCGCACGCCAGCGGATCGTTTCCCGTCCGCCGCCGAGTTCGCGGAGACGCTACGCGTCAGCAGCCGTGACTCGTCTACGGGGGTGCAGCGCGCCTCAGCGGCGCACGCCAAACCTGCCGTCAAGGCCATCGCCGTGCTTCCGCTCGCGAACATGAGCGCCGATCCCGAGAACGAATATTTCGCGGACGGGATGACCGAGGAGATCATCAACGCCCTCGCGAAAGTCCCCGGCATGCAGGTCGCCTCGCGCACGAGCTCGTTCGCCTTCAAGGGCAAGGAGTCCGACGTGCGCCAGATCGGCGAGAAGCTCGGCGTCAACTCGGTGCTCGAGGGGAGCGTGCGCAAGGTGGGCAACCGCATTCGCATCACGGCGCAGCTCATCAACATCGAGAACGGCTATCACCTGTGGAGCGAGACGTACGACCGGCAACTCGAGGATGTGTTCGCCGTGCAGGATGACATCGCGCATGCCATCGTCGACGCGCTCAAGCTGCGCCTCGCCGAGGACGCCGCGCAGGTCGTTGCGCCCACGAAGAATCTCGAGGCGTACACGCTCTACCTGAAGGGCCGCTTCTTCTTCGTCAAACTCTCCGAGCCCGCGTTGCGCAAGGCGCTCGATCTGTTCCAGCAGGCGCTCCTGCAGGACCCTGGCTTTGGCCGCGCGTATGCGGGAATCGCCGACGTATGGTGCAACCTCGCGGACGACTGGGTGGCTCCGGACGACGCCTATCCGCGTGCCAAGGCCGCCGCCGAGCGCGCGCTGCAGCGCGATCCCGAACTGGCCGAGGCCATAACTTCGATCGGCAAGGTGCTCTGCTGGCACGAGTGGAATTTCACGGGAGCGGAAGCACAGCTCGCGCGCGCCGTGGCGCTGAGTCCGAACTACGCCGAGGCGCATTACGTGCACGGCACCGCGTTGCCGCTGGTCGGCAGGCTGAATGATGCCATTGAGACCATCGCGACAGCGCTCAAGCTCGATCCCCTCTCGGTGCATTACAGCGAGTGGCTGTCGCGCTTTCTGCTCTACGCGCACGACTACGACGGCGCCATTGCGCAGGGCCACCGCACGCTCGAAATGGACGAGGTGTGCATTCGCGCGCCGCACTACATTGGCTCCGCGTATCTGGCGCTGGGCGACCCCGAAACCGCGCTGAGCTGGTATCGCCGCGCGCAGGCGCTGGAAAAATCGGTGCGCTCGTACGACGCGATGATCGTGCGCGCGCTCGCCGCCCTCGGTCAGCGCGACGAGGCCGAAGCCATGCTGGCGCGACTCGAAGACGAATCGCGGCGCCAGTACCTGCGCTCGGAAATTCTCGCCATGGGTTACGCCGCGGTAGGCGATCTCGACCGCGCGTTCCGTTCGCTCGAGCGCGCGTGGCAGGCGCGCTCCGCTGGGCTCATCTACCTGCACCTGGATCCCGGCTACGACCCGCTCCGCGGTGACCCGCGCTACGCCGATCTCGTGCAGCGCATTGGACTCAGGTAGTACGCTGTCGCGGCACGCCGCTTTATGATGGGCCACGCGGGCGACGACGAGCGATACATGCGCCGCTGCCTGGAGTTGGCGCGCCGTGCGCTCGATGCCGGCGACGTCGCGGTGGGCGCGCTCATCGTACGTGATGGACAGATCATCGGCGAAGGCTACGAACGTGTTTGCGCCAGCCTGGATCCAGCCGCGCATGCGGAGGTCGTGGCGCTGCGTGAAGCGTGCCGGGCAACAGGAACACTCGATCTCGCTGGCGCAACACTCTACAGCACCGTCGAGCCATGCGTGCTGTGTGCATACGCGGTGCGACAAAGCCGGATTGCGCGCGTCGTGTTCGGTGTGCCGGCGGGAGAGTTGGGCGGCGCGAGCGGAGCGTACCCGGTGCTCGGCAATGCGGCGGTCGCCGCCTGGGGCACGCCGCCGACGGTTCAGGGCGACGTGTGCGCGACGGAGTGCGCGGCGCTGCTTGCTGAGCGGCGGCGGTGACGGCTGACCGTAGCATCGCGGTCAGAATTCGGACCCGCGCCCCACCATCGGGCAGCGCGACATCGCACGGTCGGGCCACGCACGTGTAAGCACACCGTCGACCACGCGCATCCAACTCCATGAACAGGCACATCACCAATGTCCCTTGCGTGGAGGCCCCCATGCTTCGCACCGCCCTCATTTCGTCAGTCGCCGCGTCGCTCGCGCTCACGAGCGCACCGGCTGCATCCGTTGCACCCATTGTGCCGCCGGCCAACGCGGCAGCCGCCTTCAAGTGGCCGCCCTGGCTGTCCATCGAGTCGCCGGTGAATCCGTTCGATCGTGCCAACCGCGGCGCCGTGCTGCTCGTGCACGCCATGATGCATGACCACACTCCTGCGGCGTCGGACCTGTCTGCCTCCGCGGAAGGCATCGTGAACGGCCAGCGCCGCACGATCGCGCTCCGGCTCGATGCCACGCCGCAGCCCGGTGTGTTCGCGCTGCGCCAGCAGTGGCCCGGGCAGGGCGCCTGGCTGCTCCGCGTGACGCTCGCCGGCAATACCACGGCGCTCGTGACACTCGCCGCGGACAACACGGTGGCGTCGGTGCGCGTGCCCACGCGGATGGCGTCCGACATGCCGCTTCCCCGCGCCGTCTCCGCGCGCGAGGTGGATTCGGTGCTCACGGTGCTCGCGGCGAGTCAGCGGTAAGCGATTTGCATTTGTCCGCCGTCCAATGACATGATGACGCACATGGCGGCGGACGAGGAGGCGACCACATGTGACGCGGTGCACCGGGCGCAGGCGGGCGAGCTGGACGCCTTCGAATCGGTGTACCGCACGCACGTGAGCGCAATCTACGCGCTCTGCCGCCGCATGATCGAAGACGACCGCGAGGCCCGCGATCTGGTGCAGGACATCTTCGTACGTGCATGGGAGAAGCTCGCGCAGTTCCGCGGCGAGAGCTCGCTCGCCACGTGGCTGCACCGGCTGGGGGTGAACGTGATTCTCGAACACCTGCGCACCACGCATCGCGAAGCGCTTCGGTTCGCCGATGAGTTGGTGGATGATGTTGCGGGCAGCCGCGCCTCCTCCGCCGCCGATCGCGTCGACGCACGGCTCGACCTGCACCGCGCGCTGGCGCGTCTCCCGGCCGGCGCGCGGACGGTGCTCGTGCTGCACGACCTGCACGGTTACTCGCATGATGAGATCGCGCAGATGACAGGCATTGCGGCGGGCACGTCGCGCGCGCAGCTCTGGCGTGCCAGGCGCACTCTCTCACGAATGATGGCCGGATGACGCACATCACCGAGAACGAGCGGCAAGGGCTTGCCGATGGCACCCTGGACGCCGCGGGCGCGGCGAAGGCCGCCGTGCACGTGGCCGTGTGCGCCGCGTGCGCCGCGGACGTCTCGCAGTTGAGAATACTCATGCACGGGCTTCATGATGCCGCCTCGTCTTCGGCCACACTCGACGAGGACCTGTGGCCCGCCATTCGCGCGCGCATCGCGGCGACCAAGGTCATCGCGATCGGCGCGTCTTCGCGGACGCCGAAGAGTCGTGCGGCGTTCGCGCGACGACGCGCGGTGTGGCTTGGCGCCGTAGCCGTCGGGAGTGCAGCGGCCGCGATGATCGTGGCCGCGGTTGTCCTGCATCCGTCGCGTACGCCTCCTGTCACGCCGGCGGTGAGGCTGTCGCCACCCTCCGCATCTACGGCCATGCCGGCAGCCGTGGGCTCGGGACGTGTCCCGGCGGTGACCCGCGTCTCGGACTCGGCGCGCGCTTACCAGCAGGAGGTGCAGCAACTGCTCGACGAGATCGAAATGCAGCGTGCAATGCTGGGTCCCTCGACGACTGCGGCGGGCGACAGCGATCTGCAGGTGATTGACCACGCCATCGCCGAGCTCAGGACCGCGCTGGAGCGTGACCCGAATAACGGCGTGCTGCGACAATTGCTCGCGGAATCATATCAGCAGAAACTCGACCTGCTCAGGCGGCTGCGAAATGCCTCATAGCGCAGCAGCCCCCGCGATGCGGCGCCGAGGGAACAGCCGGCGGTGTGTATTCGTGCAGGCGATCGCGCTGTTCGCGTTGGTCGCCGGCGCTGGCGCCAGCCCAATCGCCACACTCGGCGCGGTGACGGCCAGCGCGCAAGTGCGCGATCCGCTCATTCGCGCGCATGCCCTCGCCGCCGGCGCGCCGGTCAAGATCTTTTTCCCGACCGGCTCGATTCGCATCGAGGCGTGGGATCGCGACTCCATCGAGGCGCGCGGCCGCATCGGGCAGCGCGAACGCTTCTTCATGGCGGGCGACATGCATGGCATGAAGCTCGGCGTCGAGGACCACCCGGACGGCAGCCGTGTCGCCCCGAGCGATCTCGTGCTGTATGTGCCCAGGTCGAGCCAGATCTCGGTGAAGAGTGTGAGCGCCACCATCACGAGCGTCGGTGCGGCGGGCTGGTTCTACTCCGTATCGGGCGCGATTCGCCTGAGCGGCCAGGCGCGCAGCGTCGAGGTCGAATCACTCGCCGGCGACGTCATGCTTGACGTGAACGCCCCGTGGGTGCGTGCGCGAACCGGCGACGGACACCTCGTGGTTCGCGGCGCGCCCGAGGACATTGACGCCGCCACGGTGCGTGGACCACTCGACATCGAGAGCTCGAGCATCGTACACGGGCGCTTCGCATCCGTGCAGGGCGACATCCGATTCCTTGGCGCGCCCGTGGCCAATGGGCTTCTCGAGTTCTCGAACCACGGCGGCACGGTCAGCCTCCTGTTGCCTCGCGCCGTGTCGGCCACGCTGGACCTGTCGAGCATTGAGGGACCCATTGAGAACAGGTTCACGCAACTGCAGCCGGCGGCCAGCGCTGCGCTGAGCGACGGCGGCGGCACATTGCGCCTCCGGCTCGGTGGCGGTGGACCGAGGGTGACGGTGCGGACCTTCAAGGGAGCGATCCGGCTGCAAGCCCGGTAGCGCGGTGGGAATTCGTCTGTTCGCGGTACCTCCCGGTGATGCGTCGCGGCAGGAGCGCCTGCCTGTCCACGAATGCGCTGCCAAGCATACTGAGCACCAACGAGCAGCTCACTCCCCGTCGAAGACGTCGTGAAGCCACCCCGCCGTCACGCATACCAGGTCCGGAAACGGATATGACAGCGGCGGCCACGCCCATCGTGATCGCGTGAGCCACTGTGCCGCGCTTATCACCGACCTGGACAGCGGCACGCCGCGCTCTGCGCATTCTCGAGGTATCCCCCCCAGGGTACGCGAGCAGTTCCTGCACGGCCGGCCAGAGCTCACAAGCGCAGCGACGCCATGAATCACACGGGTGCATGCGTGGTTCCGCGCGCACGCGCACAACATCCTTGACTCCCCCGAGGGACGCACGATCTTCCCATCGCTGGCAGCTACCATGCGTAGTCAATCACCGGGCTCTGGAGTGGCTGCCACCACCCGGGCCTGTATCGCGGTCATTCCCACATATCAGAGGTCAGGACAGTAACTCGGATGCCACTACTTGCCCGCACCGCTCGCACACTGCTCCTGCTCCTCACCGCGGCCTGCTTCGGCGCGCAGCACTAC
>JBOHTE010000263.1:0-3522 GCA_050733555.1 Gemmatimonadaceae bacterium
CCCCGTGTGGCGCAGTCGGTTGGCCCTCCCTCAACCGCGGGGGTTTCGACGTCAGCCAGTTCAATCACGCCCGACGGAGAGGCCCTCGGCTCGGGGAAGACGATCGGCGGCTTTCCGAAACCGGATAAACGCGGCTGGGAGAAAGTACGTCGGGTGTACACCTGATGCGCCAGAACACCTCGATCCCCGCGCACGACTGGACGACAGACGAGCGTCCAGCATCGCACGAATGGTGCATCTCTTCGAAACCCTCAATTTTTTCGGCGACCTGCTAACATTACTAAGTTAAGTAACTCTTGACACGAATGGTGTTGGGGCGTACTGTCGAGGTCCATGGACTCTCGCGCCCTGGCGGCCGCAGAGCGGCGCCTCACGAGCTTTCTCGATGATTTCCTTTCGCTGCTCGGTCGATCGGAGCGGCGGCACTGGGCCGAGTTGTATGTGCGCGGGCTGCTGCTGGATGGCGAGCGGAAATCCATCGAGCCCATGGCGGGGCGCTTGCCGGGCGCGGACGTGCAAGCGCTTCGGCAGTTCGTGAATCAAAGCCCCTGGGACTGGGCGCCGGTCCAAGAGGCGCTCACGATCCAGATGATGGACCGGCTGCTGCCGGAGGCGATGCTGATTCTGGATGAGACGAGCTTTCCGAAACAGGGGACGCACTCGGTCGGCGTGGCACGTCAGTACTGCGGTGCGCTGGGGAAAACGGCCAACTGTCAGGTCGCCGTCTCGTTGCATCTGGGGACCGATACCGGATGTGTGCCGCTCGTGTGGAAGCTCTATCTGCCGGAAACCTGGACGAACGATCCAGCGCGGCGGGCTGAGGCCGGGATTCCGACTCCGGTCGGCTATCGGACGAAGACCGAACTCGCGCTCGACGCGCTCGACGCGGCCTTGGCGCGCGGCGTCGGTCGGCGCGTCGTGCTCGCCGATTCGGCGTACGGGAACAGCTTCGCGTTCCGCGCCGCGCTCACGGCGCGCGAGCTGCCGTATTGCGTACAAGTGGAACCGACAACGAAGGCATGGCTCACCCCTCCGGCGCCAAACACGCCGCCGGCCTATCAGGGACACGGTCGGCCGCGTCGGCGCCCGCCGCGAAACGAACTGCCGATGCCGCATGACTTCGCCGCGCTGGCGCACGCCCTCCCCGCGACGGCGTGGCATGGTGTGACGTGGCGACCCGGGAGCAAGGGGCCGCTGCGCTCGCGGTTCGCCCGCGTTCCGGTTTGGCTGGCCCATCGGTGGACGACCACGCGCACGGTCCCCACGACCGCCGTCGACTTGCTCATCGAATGGCCGCGCGATGAGGCGGCCCCGACGAAGTACTGGCTCGCGGACCTCCGCGGCGAGTCGGCGGGGCTGCGGCGCCTCGTCCGCCTCGCCAAGGGCCGCTGGCGCATCGAGATGGACTACCGCGAGCTCAAAGAGGAGGTCGGGCTCGATCACTTTGAGGGCCGGTCGTGGACGGGGTGGCACCACCATGTGACCCTCGCCACGCTGGCGTACGCGTTTCTCGTGCTCGAGACCGTGCGCGGAAAAAAAAACGGCGGCGATGACGTTACCGCAGAGCCGCGCGTGGTTGCAGCACATGCTGCTTCGGCTCGGTGAGTGGTGTCCACTGTGCCGCCGCAGGCTCGATTCCTCTTGAACTTAACCCAGTAATATTAGGTATCACTCAGCGGCTATCTAACGATCGCTGAACTTGCCCAGCGATCTGCGGATTGCGCCGGGCTCCGCCCGCCGCTTTTATTGAACTCGCTGCAAGTTAGCTCAAGCGTTAGCTAGCCACATAGTAACGCTTGACGTTATGGTCGGTGGGCGTTACTATTCCGGGTGATCAAGAGCTTCGCGAGTCGCGATACCGAACGCCTCTTTCAGCGGGAGCGCGTCCGACGCTTGCCGACCGAGCTCTTGCATCTCATGCTCCGAAAGCTCGTCGTGCTCGACGCGGCGGAGCAGCTCGAGGATCTCCGGTCGCCCCCAGGCAATCGGCTCGGGAAGCTCAAGGGCGATCGGGCGGGGCAGTACAGCATCCGCATCAATGACCAATGGCGGATCTGCTTCCGCTGGCACGAGGGCAACGCGTTCGACGTCGCCATCGTGGACTATCACTGAGGGCACAATGGCATCGCGCAAACGGGCTCCGATCCATCCGGGCGAAGTCCTCGCCGCCGATTTTCTTGAACCGCTCGGCCTGTCCCAGTATCGCCTGGCGACGGACCTGAGTGTGCCAGCGCGCCGAGTAAACGAGCTTGTGCATGGCAAACGGGCCATCCGTGCCGACACCGCGCTCCGGCTCGCGCGGTATTTCGGCACGAGCGATCGCTTCTGGTTGAATCTGCAAGCGCGCTACGACTTGGAGGTCGAGCGGGATCATCTCGGCGCCCGATTGGACAGGGAAGTTCGAGTCCTCGATCGGGCTAGCTAACGAACGCTGCGCCAGACGGGCGATTTAGGGATTGCGCGAGCTGCGCTCGCGCTCTTATTTGACTCGCCCGCAGGGGAGCCCGGGCGTTAGCAACTGTCTTGAAAGTCAAGCGTGAAGCGGACTGGACACGGTGTACTCCGCCGACCACCGCGCGCCGGTGCGGACCATGGTGTTCAGGATCGTGAGCAGCTTCCGCATGCAGGCGACCAGCGCCAGCTTCTTCGGCTTGCCGGCCGCCACCAGGCGCTGATAGAACGCGCGGATCACCGGGTTGCACTTGGTGGCGACCAGCGCCGCCATGTAAAGCACCGCACGCCCGCGTGCGCGGCCGCCGTGCACGAAGCGCCGACCGCGCAGCGTGCCCGAGTCGCGACGCAACGGCGCGACACCCACCAACTTCGCGATCGCGCGGCGGGAGGGCTGCCCGAGCTCTGGCAGCTCGGCGAGGAGCGTGACCGAGAGCACGCGCCCGACGCCGGGTACGCTCTGCAGGAGGTCGTCCTTCTCGCGCCAGGCGGGACGCCGCTGGATCAACGCCCCCAGATCCGTATCGGCGTGCTGGAGTTCGCGCTCGAGGAACGCGATGTGATGCTGCAGGCGCTTCGTCACCGGCTGCTTGCCCCGCCCGAAGACTTGGCCCAGGCGGTTCCGTTCAGCCTGCAGCATCTCCAGGAGCTGCCGGCGCCGGGCGAGGAGCGCGTCGAGTTCGTGCGCCTCCGCATCGGGCAGCGCGCACCGCCGGCCGCACGCGCTCGGCGAAGCGCGCGCGGATCGCGGCATCGATCCGATCGGTCTTCGCGAGCTGCCCCGTGGCCTTGGCAAAGTCGCGCACCTGGCGCGGATTGGCGACGACCACGGGCAACCCTGCCGCCGCGAGCGCGGCCACACAGAGCAACTCGTAGCCCCCGGTGGCTTCGAGCACAATGAGCGCCGGGGCCTCCCGCCGCCGCCGCGCGACGAGGGTGTGTACGCCGCGCGCATCATTCGCCACCGTCCACCCCTCGCCGCTCGGGCGCGCCGCCACGACGAGTTCGGCTTTCGCCACGTCGATCCCAATCAGCATCGGCCCTCCCGTGTGATGTCGCCCCCACCCGTCC